>JAZGAR010000198.1:0-19471 GCA_036475875.1 Thermoplasmata archaeon | reverse complement strand
TAACACTTAGCATGAAATGGGATGAAAAGGGAGATGCACCAGGAAACTACACAGGTTACCTCCTCAAAATCTCAAGTGGCATGTCGCCAAGTCTGGAAGATGTGACTGTCGTCATAATCAACGATGACAACATGAAATCAGAGACCCTTGATGTGCTTAAAGGATCAGGTACATTGACAGCCGGGACCGTAACAATAGACTTCTTCGATATTGACGACAACAACAGATTCGGGCCCGAGGACGTCTTCACTGCAACTGGAATCTCCGAGGGCGACATCGTCAGGTTGACGCACAGGGATGCTGGTGGTATGCACTCGAAGATCTTTTAAACAAACTCCCCCTCTTTTTATTTTTTTGTTCCTTTTTCTTTTACTCTGCATAAGAAGATTTATAACTTCCTATTATAATGTAACTTGGAGGTGTATTGATGAAAAGCGAGGATTTAAAACATATAATCGTAACCATAATAGCCGTTGTGGCCTTGATTTTGGCTTTGTTTTCAGTACTTATGGAAGAAGCTGGGGAAATCAATGAGGAGGAGAACATTCCTCCATCTGCGAATATAAGTGTTATATCAACCTCTGTTGAGGTAGGATCATACATCAGTTTCGACGGCTCTGGGTCCACCGATTCCCACGGAGCAATTGTGGAATACATCTGGGATTTTGGGGATGGAATAAAAGATTCTGGGTTATATGAAAGCCATTTCTACTACACAGCAGGAACATATAACGTAACCTTGACTGTTATAGATAATGAAGGCGAAAGCGATGTAGATTCTATTGAAATTACCGTAAACCCACATCAAAATGATTCTCCGAACGCGGCCATAAATGTAAATACGATGACTGTTGAGGTTGGACAATATGTTTATTTCAATGCTTCAGAATCTACTGATTTAGATGGGACGATCATTGAATATACATGGGATTTCGGGGACGGAACAAAGGATAGTGGCATGTACTCGATTTATTTTTACTCTTCAGCCGGCACATATTCTGTGATACTCACTGTTATAGATGATGAAGGGGCCAATGATATTGATTCGGTATCAATAACTGTAATCGAGGGCGAGGGGCCTCCTCAAAATGAACCACCAGTTGCTGTTATATATGTTGAAAATACCACTGTTGAAGATGGATCCAATATTATTTTTAACGGATCTGAATCCTCAGATAGTGATGGAACAATTGTCGAATATACATGGGACTTCGGTGACGGAACAAAGGATAGCGGCATGCACTCAAGCCATATTTATCAAACATATGGAACTTATAATGTGACTCTTACTGTAATTGATGATGATGGAGCGATTGACGTTATGAATATAACAATAACCGTTTTACAAAAAACACCAACCATTAATATGAATTGGAATGAAGACCCAGGGCAACCAGGAAATTATACTGGAAATGTGATAGCCCTCAGCGGTATCAGTGAATTATTTACCGATGATGTGATTGTAATCGTGACCCAGGATAGTCAATCAGGTTCAAAGGATCTAGATGTACTTGCAGGGAGTTCACTAACTGTAGGAACTTTGACATTATCTTTCAACGATCAGACTCCTAATGGGGAATTAGGGGCTGCAGATATCTTCACAATTGTTTATGGCCAAACTGGCGATACTATAAAATTAGTTTTCAAGCCAACTGGTGGCCAGATGAGTTTAACCACCCTGTAATAAATTAATAGACAAAATAGCTGAGCCTTTGCAATAAATAACAATGAGGATTTCCTACAATTTCCCCAACCTGATTCTCCCCAAAATCCCCTCATGCCTCTCACAAAAATCTTTTCCCTCCAGCTGCGCATGGATCATCTCCTCTTGCCAATGCGCATTGAAAAGCCGGCAATTCTTATCCTCGCAAAAAGGCTCAAATGTGGCATGATAGAAATAGGCCTGCATAACGTAGCCTTTTACTATCTCAGTCAGTCTTTCATCGTCATAATCTATGAACCTTCCCTTGAACTTGCTCTTCAACTCCTCCTCCACCAATTCCCTTGTCATACCCGAGGCAACCAGTGCTTTTCGCAAGACATAGAACTCTCTTGGTTTTGCTGGTGCCTCCACAATGCCTGAGGTCGAGATGATGCTCGGAAAACCATAAACGCTCGTCCTGGCATGATACCTCCCATCACCCTTGTCCCAGGTGGCAATCGACCTGGCTGTAAAAACTATATGCAGATGTTTGAAACCTGATTCTGCTTTTGGCAGCAATTCTCTGAAGGATTTCTGCAGCCTAAAACCGTCATACAGCATGCCAGAAATCTGTTTTTTCGGATGGATTATCGAATCCTTCTCATGTTCAATTTCCACTGGAAAAGGATCGTAAATTTTTTTTGGGTCTGAGACGTCAAAGACCTTTGTCCTTACCAATTTCCCTGCTATGGAATTTAACTCTTCCTCTTTACCGAGGTGATACAAAATAAAGTTCTCCCTCAACTCTATTCTAGGTTGGTTGCCTAGCATGTTTTCCAGGTATTCTTTCAAACCAATCCAATCTATCGTTGAATTGTTCTTGTAAGTATAGATAAAATCCGGAAGATTAAGGGAGAGATTAGGTTCGCCTACCTCATTTCTGGAGCTTCTCGTAGGCAATCTCAGCCCCCTTTCTACCTGAAAGCAGCATCCCCCCGAAGGTCGGCCCCATTCGAGGCAACCCAAACGTCGTGGCCACAGCCATGCCTATGACGATCAAACCGGAATGAACCTCGCTTGTGTACTCCACAACCATTTCCTCTGATTTATCAACCCACATGGGATTGCAGCCCCTTGTCTTGATAAGACCTCTATCTTCCAAAGACTTAACCACGGTAGCATCATGGCCTGTTCCGTCTATTACGATTTTACTTTCCAGGGCAATCGGATCAACACATGTGATCTCCCTTGGCATCGCTGAAACTGGAGTCCAATTAACCACAACCCCTCCAACCCTGTTCTCCTCATATAGGACCAAATCATCGAACTTCGTCATATTAAGAATCTTAACACCGGCATCACATGCCGAGGCAATCAATCTTGAGCAGGCATGAGGGCCATCAGCAACATACAAGCCAGGATTAAACTCCTCATACGGAACACCAAGCTCATCGAGTACCTCTTGGGCTGGGGACCTTACCGTAACCTTGTTCATCAGGTAGCCGCCGATCCAAAATCCACCGCCCAGGTAGTTATTCCTTTCTATAAGTAGAGTCTTTACACCCTTGCGACAAAGCTCTCTTGCCGCCATTAGGCCACTTGGGCCAGCACCCACTATTATCACGTCAGATTCGGTGTATTCTAGGAACTGCTTCGAGAAGCTCTCCACTATGGCTCTTGTTACCTGGCTCTCAGTTGCTTTTTCAAATATGGGCAATACACATCCCCCCTATCATTTCAAGCCGTATCTCAAGGTAGAGCACAATATATGCGGTGAGATATAAGGATTATGGTGGATTCTGGGCTATATTTCCTTCAAATCTCTGCAAACCCTCTCTAAATCCGGAATGAATTCGTCCACCACATCCTTCGTCACATGCGGCATAACAACTATCCTCAAGCATTTTGGATAGCGTGTTACAGAGGCTTTCCATCCGAGTTCATCTAAATGAGCAAGAACTTTCTCAGGCTCATTCATTCTCATACAGACTATGTTCATAACAGGCTCTATCGCAATCTCAAGGCCGACCTCCTCTATCATCTTGACCAGATACTTCGTGGTCTCCATGCACTCTCGGACTATGTTTCTATATCCCTTTCTACCTAGAAACTTCATTGCCGCATAGGCTGAAGCCACACCGGCACTGCATCTCGTGCCCGTTAAGGATGCCTGCCTGGGACTGGTAAGGTAGGGTGAGCTAACAGCGATTTTCTCAAGACACTCCACATTTCGCATGAGCAACACGCCTGAGGGGATAGTAGCAAGACCCATCTTGTGCGGGTCAATTGAGATGAAATCTATATTCTCCAACTCAAAATCGAATGAGGGCATGTCATATCCCAGGTCCGCAAGATAAGGGATCACAAACCCTCCAAATGCTGCATCCACATGAAGTAATGTCTCGTCACATAACTCAGCTAGCTCTTTAATTGGATCTATCACCCCAAATTCTGTTGTGCCTGCTATCCCCACTACCGCTGCCGTTTTCTCGGATATATTTTCCTCAACCTCGGTGATATCCATCTGTAGTTTCTCTGTTAAACCCACCTCTATTGGTTCTAACCCCAAAATGTCAGCAGCCTTCTGGAAAGAAAAATGTGCGCTTTTTGGGTAGATAACCTCCGTGCCGCTGGAGACCTTCTTAGCAATCCATAGTGCAGTGATGTTGGCTTCAGTACCCCCACTGACAGTTAATCCAGATACTCCCTCTCCGTGAAGAAGTTCTGAGGTCATGCTTATCAATTCATCTTCTAGTTCCACTGTGCCAGGATACAAACCAGGATTGCCTAGGTTCGCCTCCAAAAATATTGCATGCGCTACTTTAGCAATGGCAATAGGCTCTGTGTTCATGGAACCAAGAACCCTACCTTCCTTGAAATGGTAATCCTTTCTGCTGGCCCTATTTAGCTCTACCAACACCTTTTCATACTCTGCGTCCTTCTCCCTCATTTCCATTCAAAAGGCATATTGAAAGCTGGAAATTAATAGTTTTGCATAAAAGAGAAACTCCCTAACCTCCGAGGCGTTCGATCAAGAACTCCGTGGTCCTGCTTTTGGTGAGAAATTGAACGGGCAATTCTACAACATACCCTGTCTTGATAGCATCCAAAAACGTTCCAAATCTTTCCAATCGCTTTTGTAGAGGCGTTGGAAAGAACCTTCTAATAACCTCCGTGTCATACTCCAATGTGCTCATATATCCTGTGATGGAGGTCAAAAGCTGGGTTATGTCTCTCTTCACGCTGGTTTCGAACTCCTTTCGGGCGAGTTCCTCCCGCATCTTTGTGGTCTCGACATCGATGATTGAAATACCTCGAATTTCCAGGTTCAGATGCTCCCTAACGCCAAAAGTTAAACTCTCACAGGTCTTCGGGTCCAGGTCTATACGAATGTGGGAATGTTTAAGGTCCCGATGTACACAAAATTTATGCATGTTTTTGAGCTCCCTTACCACACCATCAATAACCATATCGATGTCTATTCTTTCCTCGATTAAAGCGTTTCCCAAACTTATCGAGTCAATGAACTCCTCCACCAAAACGGCGGCGATCTGACATCCAGGCTTCATCTCATGCAGTTCTGAGAGGTCCTCTTCTTTGTGTCCATAAAAGCCGAGAACACTCGGCACGGACAGATGCTCCTTCATTTTAATGAGATTTTCCATCTCGGTCAGGATGTTGTCCTCAGAGCTCACCTTGGAAAATACTGAGCTCTGCCCAAGAATGTCGCCAAGATCAGAGGAGTATTTCAAGCTGGGGTGTGTAGACCAGATTCCTCCTATGCTGGGGGTCTTGGAGAAGATGCTTACCCTACCGTTCGAATTGAAATTCAGCTTCACATCACTCTCTGAAACAACATTAAACGGAGTGATGTAATTCAATGCTGTTATCAAATGCCTGTATTGTTTGTATCTATTCAAGGCCTCATTTAACGGTAGCCAGATGTTCCTACCTCCTTTTCATGACAAGGCTTATCTGACAAGGTTTCCCAATATTGGAAGATGTTTTCAACCGGTAATCCTCTTCATGTATCCTTTCTCCATTGAG
Organism: Thermoplasmata archaeon; assembly: GCA_036475875.1. Lineage (GTDB taxonomy): Archaea > Thermoplasmatota > Thermoplasmata. The sequence goes on along the minus strand of JAZGAR010000198.1, from coordinate 13,782 downwards.
ATGGTTCAGTAATCGAAAGTTTACATATCTGGATGATTGTTTGAATACGATAATCCTCTTATATGAATCATCTGAGCTGATATGAGCATTTTAATGACATGTGCCTTTGTGATTCACTTCCATCCAAAACACAATATGAAAGCGCAGAAATTAATAGTTTTGCATGTAAAATAAATATGGGACCCAGCAGGAATAATAGAAAATGACCTATGCACCCCTGCTCTCTCTTGCCTTCATTCTGAGACCCTTATATCCGCACTTCCTGCATCTCGTGGCCTTGATGGCGTTTCTGGCGTAGCAATTCATACATATCTTTTTCAGTAAGAGCCTGTTCTCAGCTTCTGGAAATCTTGCCATGATCTTGCCTCGGTAGAGAGGCGAATAGATGAAGTTCTATTTAAAAGATTAGATTTCCTTCCCTTCTCCAGCCAAGATGAACTGGGAGAGCAAGGCCTCCAACTGAATGCGCTCGTTTCCTCCCTCCACTATTCTGAACTCGATTTCACCGACCTTGTCTACAAGATGGACCTTCTTGTGGTCTGGGATCGGTAGTTTCACGATGGCTTTATGTATCTGCTGAATCACATCCACACCTGACATGCCATAGGTTATCAAAAGTTCATCCAACTGATTCCTCGCCTCCAAAAAATCCCCGCCAAGGGCCGTGGTCAAAAGCTTCTTTACCTCCTCAGGCCTGGCCAGGGAAGCAGTTTTGTAGATCATATTGGAATCTATTTTATCGCTCATAGTGGCCGCAACCTGCAGGGAGTTGGTCGCCTTTCTTGCATCACCTTCTGCAACGTATATCAAAGCCTCCATGCCATCCTCTGTAATTTCCTTTTCCTCCGCCTTTGCGATCCTTTGGAGGTAGGTTTTGATGTCCTCAGCCTTCAAAGGCCTGAACCTGAAAACCGCGCATCTGGATTGAATGGGTTCGATGATCTTGGAGGAATAATTGCAAGACATAATGAAGCGACATGTCTGAGTGTATTTCTCCATGGTGCGCCTCAATGCAGCTTGAGCTTCAGGTGTTAAGGCATCTGCCTCATCCAGGAAAATTATTTTGAAGCCAGCCTCGCTCATTGGAGCTATTCTCGCATAATCCTTTATCTTGGTCCTAACCACCTGTATGCCTCTCTCATCTGAGGCATTCATCTCGTGGAAATTAACTTTCCAGTTCTCGCCGAAGAGTTCTCTTGCCAAGGCTATTGCGCATGTGGTCTTTCCTGTTCCCGCTGGACCGGCAAACAGTAGATGGGGCATGCTCTTCGTCTCTGCGTAGGCTTTCAGCCTTTCCGTGATCTCGTTTTGCCCCACCACATCTTCCAATATCTTAGGGCGATACTTCTCAACCCAGACCGCCTTCATCCAACCTCCCCTTTTCTGCGGATTATTAGGTTGGATGGTAATTAAGGTTTGGGTGATGGGGCGGTAAAATTGACAAGTACCTGGTTTTGCCAATCGATTTGCAATTTCTCCGTGGAAGAGTGACATACCCTATTCCACATTCCCACCACCATAGGGGTATAAATATAACAAAATGCATACACCCTAAAGAAAGGCATATAAATAATTATAGATTATATGCCGGAGAACCAAAAAAAATGGAGAGTGTGATTGCGTGAAGATGGATGAGAAGGTTCTGCCGATAATACACATGCTTTATGACCGCTACAACAGATACCACAATGTTATCGTGACGAACGAGCGCATAAGAAAGGTCATGGGAACTACAAGAAAAGGCAGGGCAAATAAGAAGGTGTTGGAGTATCTGCACGAACTCGATATTTTGGAACCGTATTACGATAACGAACCCATCGATACCACAAAGGTCTGGAAGGTCAATATAAAGAAGGTCGAAGGGTATCTGGAAAACGCTGGTTAAACTTTATATTCGTTTTTTTCTGTTATGAAGTTTGCATGCCTGTATACGGCCCAAAAGAGATAAGATAGCCTAGGCTATTCAAGGTCCATTGGTGCGGGTGAGAGCCATGTCAGAAAAAGGACTGAATGTTGGATTGATTCAAGTGTACACCGGAGACGGTAAGGGAAAAACAACCGCAGCACTAGGTTTGGCTTTGAGGGCCTGTGGACACGGTTTGAAGGTCTATATGATTCAGTTCATGAAAGGCGATATAGACTATGGCGAATCGAAAGCTCACCGATTTCTTCCTAACTTGACGATAGTTCAGTTCGGCAGAGCGAGTTTCGTGGACAAAGACAAACCTGCAGAGGAGGATGTGGCGCTGGCTCAACAGGCTCTTGAGCGTGCCAAGGCTGTCGTGGCAAAAGCTGAACACGATATCGTGATTCTCGACGAGCTGAATGTGGCTATTGATTTCAGATTGGTGGATCTCGAAGAGGTTATGAATCTAATAAACTCCAAACCCGAAAATATGGAGATCATCATCACCGGGCGTAACGCTCATGAAAAAATCATAAAAAGAGCTGATTACGTCACGAATATGGAGAAGGTGAAGCATCCATACGACAGGGGTGTGAAGGCAAGGGAAGGTATCGAGCATTGAATTTTGTCTTCTAAAACATGAATTAAAGGTGAGGAAGTGGCTGATAAAAGCCTGGCCAAGGCTCTTAAACGGAAGATAGGGCTGGATGAGGACATCCTGATAAAAATCGAGGTGAGAAGAGGAGAATCATCGCTTTTGATGAATTCCTCCAGGCTGAGAATTTTCGAGCATGTGTGCAACTTCCCATATAGCCACCTTCGTGCAATTTCCAGGGCCACGGGTTACTCAGTTCAGACTGTTCGATGGCATCTGAGAAAAATGATGGAAGGGGGTTTGATATCCGAGAGCCCTCGAAAAGGAAAAAAATTCTATAACACTTTAAAAAACCTCAATATTGCACAGGAGTGCGAGGTATTTGCACTCTTGAACAGTGCTGAGGTGAGAGATATTTACCTCTTCATCGAGAAATCGCCCAAGAGGACCCAAAAAGAGTTATGCAAGGCATTGGACATCTACCAGCAAAGGCTTTCGAGGGTTCTTATATCTTTGGAAAATTCGGGTCTCATTACACATGAGAAAATTGGCAGGGGGAATATATACTTCGTTACAGGAAAAGTTAAAAAACTTGAGGATTCTTTTGATTCGAGGAGCGCGACTCTCGAGAGAGCACTTATGAACGCAATCGAAGCCGACAGCCTAAATCCCAGTATAAAAAGCTCCGATGAAAACAGCCTCCAGATAAAGCTCGACATTGGTGGAGGGGAAGGGCCCATTTTGAAAATAAATAAGAATCCATTAAAGGCACTTCTTCGGGGGCAAATAAAAAAAACTATACCATTATAGCGTGCCTTCCCCGCATGCTCTCCTCTGTCTCACCCAACTTCACCATGAGTTCTGATATCACACCGTCCAGGAATATCATTGAAGAGTCCTCGAACAGCGTCCCCAATGGTGCAAGGTCCTTTTTCCTATCCTCATCCTTGATGGGGATGTATACAACGATGTTAGCTAGGTGGGCTAATTTGGACTTCTCATCTGAGGTCACCACGATCACCTTCGCTCCTACTCGCCTAACGATGTTTCCCGTTTGGATGGCAGACATGGTCTCTCCTGTATTGGATATTATAACTGCGGCATCGCCAGACTCAACTATTGGCGTTATGGTCTCACCGATGAAGTAGGCTTTAAGACCAAGCTGCACCAATCTCATGGCAAAACCCTTTCCAACATGGCCCGATCTTCCCACACCATAAACAAAAATCTTATCGGCATTCAATAAATAATCGATAATTTCCTCAATCTGAGCGAGGTCATTGTTTGATAGGACATCCTGCAACATGCTTGTTATGTATCTAACAGACTCCTGAAAGGTCATTTCTTCTTTCCTCCTTTGCTTTCCTTTTTAGCCGCGGCTCTCATGGCCTTGGCTTCTCGCCTTGTCAGCACGCGCTCCAATATGACCTTCATGTACATGGCATCATGCTCTAAAAGAGGGGAACCTGAAATTACGGTTATGTTTATGTTGTTATCGAGTATGCAATCTGCCAATGGCTCGAATTTAAGATCGCCTTTCTTTATAGGAGTGTATCTATTCTCGTTCCCACTTTCGTATTCTACCCCTGAAAAGTGCGTATACAGGTTGTTTTTCGTTATCTTTAGGGACTTATCAAAGACCTCTTGAAAATCCTCCTTCTTTTTAAGACTGCCATTACCCCTCGCGTGTATATGGGCAAAATTCAGCACTGGTATTACGCCTGATACCCTCTTGCAAACCGTTAAAATCTCGTCCAAATCTCCGAATACCTCCTGCTTCCCGCTGGTTTCTATGCCCAAACTTGCGGTCATCATCCGCTTTTTATACCAGTCTCTCAGTTCCCTCACTTTAATAACCACTCTCTCTACCGCCTTTTTTGGCGTGTACCTTCCATACAGCCCTAAATGCGTCACCACGACCTTGGCACCGACCTCATTAGCCAATATTCCACACCATTTTATGCTTTCCTTACTTTTTTCGGTTATTTCTCCCCCACCGATGAGATCCATATAGTAAGGTGTGTGAATAGAAAAAAAGATATCCAGCTCCTTTGAAATCTCCTTGAGCTCTGCCATTTCATTGTAGTCTTTAACAATACCTGATGCCAAGGAGCAACGAATATCACCTTGTTTGAATTTAGTATTTGGATCTATGATCTTTTCTCTGTGTTTTTTGCCCTTCTGCTTCCTCAGCACCTTCACCACCAATTCACCCTCGATATCCCTGGGTGTGAGGCCTACCTCCTCTTCGGTAACATAACGTTCAACAAGGTTTACCCTGATGAATTGGACTTCTATTGCTGTGAGGCCAAGTGTATGAACATCCTCCAAACCATCCCTCAGTGTCCGTCCCTTGCAGGATAGTGGAATCCCCCCTGGCCCAAAACGTATCATCTTGTTCACCCTGTACCTATTCACCCTATGAGACGATAGGTATGTAAGATAGGTTATATAAGGGTTTTCAAATTTTATCCAAATTTTGCTAATTTCGGCCCGGGTGGGTCTTGGCCTTGTATTCCTCCTCAGCCACCTAGGGTTATATCCTGTTTTTCATACCATTTAAGAGCCTCATGAAATTGTCCTACTTCGAAGTCAGGCCATAGTTTATCAACGACGTAAATATCAGCATATGCCGATTGGATCGGGAGAAATCCGCTAAGGCGTCTCCTTTTACCCCACCGGATGATGAGGTCTATCCTGGACACATCCTTTGATCCTATATATCTCAGTATATCTCTTCGGTTTATACGTTCGTTTTGGCAGTTCTCCAATATCATGTTTAAATCCCATTTCCAACTGTAGTTGACAAGAAAGTTCAGTCTCATCCTCTCCCCTCGATCTTTCTCAGGAATAGAGTATCTCCTGAGTTTCTCCGAGAAGAAACGAGATTCCGTATCCCCTATCACCAATATTGAAACTTTTTTCTCCTTTATCCAGTCGATGAACTTTAAAAAGGCTTTTTGATAGGCATCGATCTGTTCTTTAGAGCGGTGTGTGTTTTCCTGTGTGAATATATATGTCGAAACTTCTTGGATACCGAGCTTGAATCCCTCCTCAAAGAGCTTTTTCCCAGGTTCGATACCGTAATCATATCCCTCTTCTTTTGGCAAGCCTTTTGCAACTGCCCAACGTCGATTCCCATCTGGAATGATCCCGATGTGCTTTGGGATACGTTTCAAATTAAACAATATATCCTACCTCCCTACCGTCTACAAACATCCTCGTGGGAACTCTAAATTACCTGTTGGTCCTCATCCTTTGGGTGCTATGATTATATGCTATAGTGTTTGTTCGCTATATGTAACTTGTGATGCTAGATTAAGGACGGAGGGATTCATCTCAATTATAGGTAGATAACTATCTTGACATTGTCACATTAGTAAATTTCATCTTGCATCCCATCCTTTTGGGATGCAGATGGTTGACAGAGGTTTAATACGGTTATGCAGGTTTTTAATGGGTTAAAAAAATAAATCTGACAAAGTCAAGCTATAAAATAAAAATCAACTCAAAAAGTCCTCCAAATCCGTGATTTTCTCCGCCTTTTCTCTCTTACTTGCCCAAGTGTTCTCCACACCCACCGCACCAATTTTCGGAAACAGAAATTTGGGTTCTATAGCAACTGTCATATTCTCCCCCAAAGTAAAATCGTAGCCTTTTGCAATCACAGGCAGTTCATCCAGCTCGAGACCAACGCCATGCCCCATGAACTTAACTTTCGTGTTCCCGTGGCCCATGAAGAATTCTCCAAGATCAGCATCAGAAGCCATGGATTGCGCCATATCGTATATTTCCCTCAGATTCACCCCACTCTTGAACATTTCAACTACAGCCTCCTGGATATCGAGGCTCACATCAAGTGCCTTCGAAAGCCTTTCGTCGAGCTTGTCCATGTAAAAGGTGCGGGTGCAGTCCACAACGTAACCGTTGTACGCGCTAACCATGTCGATTATTATGGGCTCTCCCTTCCTGATCTTCTTGGGCGATGCGCCACGAGGTGCAGCAGGACATGGACCCATTCCTCCAAGAGGGGCATCCATGTAATTGGAAATAGCGCCGCTTTCGCCCGATAGTATGAGGCCGTAGAAGCATTCCTGGTTCCATTTCCTCATCCTTATTATCCCTTGATGGCCGTTCTTACGCAGTATGATCTCGGTCTCGGCAGCAAGTTCTATCTCGGTCATTCCTTCCCTGAGTAAACTCGGCACCGCACCCATGGCCTTTGCAAGAATCTCACCCGCGAGTTTCATCATCTGAAGCTCGTAGTTTGATTTTCCCATTCTGATCTTCTTTATATGTGGCGACGCATCGAGAATTTCCACCCCAGAAAAAACGTTTTGTAGTTTCCTGAATAGAGATACGGGCATCACGTCCAATTCCAGACCGAGTCTTGAGATATCATTAAAGCCATGTTCATCCAATATCTGAGGCATCTGGCTATAACTCATGAAGGGCACGATATCGTCAAGTTCCGATTCTTCCACTGCTCTCTCCAGGCTCTTTTTCACCATGAATACAGGTTTGCCGTCTAGGGGGATGAATATCACACCGTTTTGCACCGTTCCCGAGAAATAGAACTTGTCTGCCTGCTGTAATATTAGCACTGCATCGAGATTCTCATTAACCATCTCGTTCTGGAGCCTTGATACCCTCTTCTCGAGCTCTGATTTTGGTGTTTTTAAGTCCTCTAGAATTTCAACCATTGCCCTTTTTCTCCAATACTTGGTCCAGTATGGCCGCCACCTCAACCGGTGCCTTAGAATCCTTGGGCAGGGAAAGTAGGTTTTTCCCTTCCGCATTGTATCTTTCCACATCATCGTCCTTCGGAACACAAAAAATCTCATCAAAAGCTTGTTTTCCGAAAGAATCAACAAAAGAAGTCATCCCCACGAGGACCCTGTTTATCACCAACACATCACTGCCAATGGCAAGTTCCATCGCATCGGCAAGCTCTTTTATCCTTCTTGCAGTCTCAATGCCTATCTTGGACGCATCAGATACAACGAAAAGCACATCCATCGTCTTGGTGGTTCTTCTGCTCAGATGCTCCATCCCAGCCTCGTTGTCTATGATTATAAAGTCATAATTTTCCGAGAGGGCATCCACATAGGTTCTGAGGATGTTGTTTATGTAGCAGTAACATCCAGGGCCTTCCTGCCTTCCCATGACGAGGAGATCAAAATTCTCAGATTCTGTCAGTGCCATGCGAATCTGGTACTCCACATATTCGTGCTTTGACATGGATTGAGGGATGGAATCCACGGCCTTTATTATATCTTCCCTTAGGCTACCGATCGTGTTTGCCACCTCGACCCCCAGCTTCTGATTCAGATTGTAGTTTGGATCCGCATCCACAGCAAGCACGACACCGAGCTTCTTTTCGATTATGGCCTTGATAAGAAGCCCCGCAAATGTGGTTTTTCCCACGCCGCCCTTTCCTGTCACGCCTATTATGATGGACAAAATCTTACAACCCCTTTTGCATCCTTTTATAGACCATATTTATCTCTTATTTTCCTTGACACTTCCCTCAGGATGGGCAACGCCTTTTCTGCACCACTGATAGAGATGGGGCCCAGACCGCATGATGGTGTTATAAGGGAAGATTGCAGGATATCATCCATGGATATACCTTTCTCTGCCAAGGTCTTCATGTTATTTTCAAGTCGCTCAATCAAGGAATCAGCGCTTTCTTTATTAAGGTCCTCCTCGTTTGTGGGTACTATACCCCAAGCGATCATTCCCCCTTTTTCCAAGAATTCTATCACATTAGCCGAGTAAAGAAACAGGTTATCAGCATAACCATATGCATCGAAGTTCAACACATCTATATCAGTCTCAAGCACGAGGCCCCAATCTGTGTTCCCGCAGCAGTGTATTGCTTTTATTCCCTTTATACCACTTAAAACCTCGTTCATATGATCTATAGCCTTTTCCCTATCAATGCTCACAAAGGCCGAGCCTATCATACTTAAAAAGGGCTCGTCAAGAAATATCATAGTTCTATCGCACAGTTCTTTTAGTGCACTTTCCTGCCATTTGGCCATCATCCTGAGATTCTTTATCATCATGTCCCGATAGAAATCGTTGTAGAAGATCGGCTTTCTGTTTTCGTCCGTTACCTGAAATCCAAGGCTTATGGGCCCTGTAATCTGGCCTTTGAAGACCTTTATGTCCTTTAGGTTTTCCTTCTTTTCGAGCATCCCGAATAGGCCATGAAAATATTCCTCATCGTATTTGAAGTGATCAACATTTTCCTCAAGTATTTGAACCAAGAAATCCTCGGCCTCACCGGTTTCCTTAGAAGTATCGATATAAACCCGTTTGTTCGTCTCGTCTATCACGAGATTGGGTAAAAGGTACGAAAATTGAGCGTACATGTTCTCCTTGAAGGATAGATTGGAGAGCTGGGGCCAAAAGGGTATCTCCTTTAAATTCTGGATTATTAAATCGTAGGCCTCTTTAAAAGAGGTGTACGGTAAGCTGCCAATACCTGTTGGTAAACACGCTAAATCCGACTTCATTGATACTCTCCTGAACAGTAATTGTGCAAAGAAATGGTCTGTTATAAAGGTTTGGGACGGGTTATTTAGAGAATAGGGCTACGACAGCGCTGCCGAGCTGGCCGTGATTTTTGACAGATATTCCAGTTATGTGAACTCATATCTCAGACGATTGACCAATGAAGGACTTTTGGCCCACGAAAAGGGAGGGAAATATCGCTTTACCGACAAGTTCTTTAAACTCTGGATCAAGGAAAACGCGGTGATGTGAAGGTCTATACGACGGTATGTCTATGAAAATTACCAATTAAGCCAATTTAAATCCTTGTTTTATTGGATGCTGCTCTCTTATATTATTTACTGAGGATTTGTTCGCACATGAGGTTTTTCAGCAGATCTCTTTTAAGGATAGATAAGAGATTACCAGAAGCCGTATTTGTCATCGATCATAAAGCAGTGCACCTTTTCTCAGTCAAAGTTTTCCTCCACGATGCTTTTATATAGAACCTCGAAGATGTATAAATTGGTGATTGGTTGACATCTGACGCAATTCAAATAGAATCGAAAGAATATTTCGATGACATGCGTTGGGCTGATGAATGTTATTTGGAACTCCAGAAAAAATATAAGGATAGTTGGATAGCAATCGTTGACAAGAAAGTAATCAGCTTTGGTAAGGATCTGGCCAAAGTAAAAAAAGAGGCTTTCGATAAAACCGGCCGAAAGGATATTCCTGTAATCTTTGTGGAGTGTGGCTCACATATCTACTAAAATAGAACTATATATCAAGAGGATATGGGATACTGATCTTTTGAATAATATACCTGATTATGGCGGACTTATTAGAGTGTTTTCTCTAGTCAAATTCATGAGAAGGGAGGGATGGTCTGAGACGTACAGGGCGTTAATAGACACAGGTGCCCATACATCTGTGATTCCGAAATACATTTGGAGGTCCTCGGAACACAAGATAATGGGCGCTTATGAGGTGCACGGTCTTGTTCCGAATGAGGAATGTAAAATGGATGTAAAGATTGGCACGTTGAGAGTTGTTCTGCTTGACGAAAATGGAAACCAGACAGAGGAGGAAATAACCGCATTTTTTGCAGAAAGGGATGATATTCCTTTGATACTCGGATTTAAGGACTTGCTTGAGAACTACGAACTCAATATAATGCCAAAAGATGAAACGGGATTTTTATCCAAATTATAGTTAAAGACCGAATTGTTACGGTTTCAGGTGCAGTCCAATGTTGGAGTTGAAGAAGAAAAGCATGGCTCGGGAGGTATGGCAGTGCACAAAATGTGGTGCCACCTACGGCACGAACATAGGCAGGTGCGGCTGTGAGGTTGCAGAGGAAAAGAGACACAATAGAGCATTAAATTCCAAGAGAACGAAGAAAATGACCATGCCGAAAGATTCCACAACGATGGTGCCAAAAAACATTTTCCACAGGTTTTCGCAGAGGGAAAGGGCAGCCATGCTCGGCAAGCTGGAGGACTACATCGATGATCTCAAGGCCAAAAGAAGCCTCCCAGAAAAACCGGACATGTTCCCATTCGAGAGGATACGAGATGGACAAAAAGAATTCTTGCAGGACGCAAGATCCGTTGTTGAGAATGGCAAGCACATCATAGCACACGCACCCACCGGTATCGGCAAAACCGCTGCGGCTCTGAGTGCCACGTTGGAGTACAGCCTGCCCCACGAGAAACAGGTGTTCTTCCTCACCTCAAGGCAGTCCCAGCACAAGATCGCAATCAACACCTTACGCATGATCAGGGACAGGTGCGCCACAGATATAGTGGCCATTGATGTCATCTCCAAACAGAACATGTGCCCAAAAAGCGAGGCAAAAGGGCACTATCAAACCTTTAAAGAGTTCTGCGAGTTCCAGGTGAAAAAGCATAGGTGCGAGTACCATGAGAACTACAGCATGTCTGCTTATGGGAAGCTTGTAAATGACATGCTCCACGTTGACGAACTCAAGAACATCTGCGTTGAGCTCGGTATGTGCCCGCACAGGGCGGCATTGGACGTGGGGAAGCATGCAGATATCATCGTCTGCGACTACAACTACATATTCTCGGATATGCTCGATACCATGCTGGACAAGTTCGAGAAAGGGCTTGAGGACATCATTCTAATCGTGGACGAGGCACATAATCTGCCCCACAGGATACGTCAGCATCTGAGCGACTATTTAACGCCTTTTACGATCAAGGAGACCTTGAAAGAGGTCAAACGGTATGATAGGCCTTTGCAAAGGCATCTGGAAGGCTTCATGTCACTATTTGATAAACTCGCCAGGGATGTGCCCGTGAATGAAGAGCGGATCATCGAAAAAGCACTTGTTGTGGGGAAGATAGAGGATTCTCTTAAAGGGGGTCTTGAGACCTCAAAAACTTTCGAAGACTTCATAGATAGACTTACCATCCTGGGAAAAGAAGTGGCAAAAAAAGGCTCAAACAGGTCTCTTTCCCTTGAGATGGCGGATTTCCTGAGAGGTTGGATCAATGAGTATCCAAGCTGTCTTCGCCTTTTTCAAAACGAGGACCTGCCGAAGCTTTCTTATAAGGTTCTGGACCCGTCCGTGATGAGCAAGGAAGTATTCGCATCGGTTTATGCCTCTATCTTGATGAGCGGTACGCTTTATCCCACAAAAATGTACGCCGATATCCTCGGTATTTCAGAGGACAAGGCGATCTTGAAGGAATACACCTCGCCATTTCCGAAGGAGAACAGGCCCGTGGTTGTGACGAACGAGCTGACTACGGCCTACAAGAAGCGCGGGCCCAAGATGTATAAAAATATTGCCGACTCGATCGTTGGCATAACAAATCATATCAAAGGCAATCTCGCCGTGTTTTTCCAATCGTACCAGATGTTGTCTAATATCTCAAAGCTCATGTCTCACAACCTAAAAAAGCGCATCATCATCGAAGATAGAGAGATGAGCAAGCAGGACAAGGACAAGATTCACAACATACTTGTTAAATCTAGAAAAGAGAAAGGCGCTATACTTTTGGGTGTTATGGGCGGCTCGCTCTCGGAGGGCATAGACTACCATGAAAATGTGTTAGAATCTGTTATCGTGGTGGGATTACCCCTGGCACCGCCATCACTGGAGGTGGAGGCACTGCAAAACTACTACACCCGGAAATTTGATGAAGAGAAAGGGCTGTATTACGGGTACATCAACTCGGCAATGAACAAAGTCACGCAGGCGTTGGGCAGATGTATTAGGAGCGAGAAGGATAGGGCTGTTGTTGTGCTCATGGACGAGCGCTTCAAATGGGATAGATACAAAAGGTGCTTCCCAAAGGATATAGATCTGATCATTACCTCCTCGCCCGAGATACTGGTTTCGAGGTTTTTCAGGGATGGAAATCCTGCATATTGAACCAAAAACCTCTACATCCAAAAAACATCCGAATATCAGAACTTTTTCATGGTAAATAATGCTATTCAATGAAAATAATGTCAGGTAAGATTCATCGCCCCAAAAAGGAAATTCTATCCTACGCCCCACCTAACCCATTGATTAAATCCCTCATGGCCCCCTCAACATCCTTGGCCGCAACCACTCCAGAAGCGAGTAAAACACCCTCTGAACCCAACTCCAAGGCTTTTCTAACATCCTCACCGTTCTTTACACCTGCACCGCACAGAACCTTTACCTTAGGCGATACACTCTTGACCGCATCCACCGTGCCCTTCACAAGTTCAGGTTGGGCCTTAGACACCGATATATCCCCACCTATGAGTTCCGGTGGTTCCACTGCCACAAAATCAGGATTGAAAAGGGATGCTGCCTTCGAGGTGTTCATGTCATTGGTGCACACGCATGTGATAAGATCAACTTCCTTGGCCCTCTTTACACATTCCTCTATATCGGCCAACGTCAATCTACGCTCGGAATGGTTTATCAAGGTCCCAATGGCTCCGGCTTCCTTAACAGCCTCGGGAAGAATATGGCCAGTATGACTTCCAAATCCCACGGCATCGATATGCTGGGCAAATACAGGTAAGGAACACTCTTTGGAAATAACTCCGATATCTGTGGGGCAGACTGCCACAGCCACGCTTGCCTTAGTCTCGAAAGCCACCTTTTGAAGTATTTTTGTCAGGCTGAGGGCCTTTGCTCCGTAACCTCTTTCATAGGTCTTGAAGTTCACGATAATTACAGGTGTAGCTATCATCTCAATCACAAATGGAAATGTTGTTAGGATAGTTAAAGGTTTATGGTTCGTGGACATAGTGGATACTCTCCACGATCACACTATGATTTAATCATACAAAAGGGTTATATAGAACGCTCGGAGCGGGAGGCGGAGGTCTTATCTTAGATTCAACAATGGGCTTTATTAAAATATATTTAGGGTGAACTCATTACTATATATGATGATATTATATCTTACCGAAGAGGAAATCATAGAAATTAATCGATTGGCTTTAGAATCACAAGGAGAACAAAATGAATTTTTTTTAATTCAACGCAATGATTTACATTTTGTCACTAATTATGTTGAAAGACAGAATACTAATGATTATTATACACTCGCACTAAGCTATTGTATATCTCTCATTGTCCTGCATCCATTTAAAAATGGAAATCATCGAACCTCACTATATTCTGCAGAAAGATTTTTGATTAAAAATGGTTTCTTATATCAAGGAGATCCAAATGTCCATCTTAATTTACAAAAATGGCGAATCAATTATGAAGAAAAAAATGATATGGAACGTGAGTTCTTTGCGATCACAAGTTTAGAAA
>JAZGAR010000197.1:0-3849 GCA_036475875.1 Thermoplasmata archaeon | reverse complement strand
TCCCAATATATACCTTCCGAATCATCTCCGATTCCCAACCTCCATCGCCTGTATTTAATGACATTGTTGAGTTTTCGTGCGGCCGCAACCGGGTCCAGTTCAAATATGAAAAAACCACCATAGACATCCCTTGCAGTGACCTCCACGATCTCGGTCACTATGTCACTGCCCTTGTGGAATGCGTAAACACCGACATGGGTGGGCCATCCTGTTGCCACAGCCCAGGTCCCGATGACAACTGCCTTCTCGCTCATCGCTTCAGGTGCCGAGGCAACTATGGGCAGTTCATGTATATCCACACCCATCTTATTCGCAAGCTCGCTTACCAGGTTCTCAACCCTGGAATTGTCAACACAGCTTCCCATGTGCAGCACCAAAGGCAAGGGCCCGGGAAATCCCGCCTTCTCTCCCAGTTCCGTCAAAAAGCCCTTTAACGATTCCCCTGCATACTCGTTCGTGGCCTCAGGAGTCAAATAGCCGTGCTTTGCCAGAGCCTGTGCAGCGCAGCCAGTGGTTACTACAAGTACATTATTCTTTGCAAGTTCTTTGGCTATCGTCAAATGACCTTGATCATGCAGGGTCTTCACATTGTTGCAGCCTGCTATCAGACATATTCCTGCCACGGTGCCGTCTTTAATCTTATCTGCAAGGTACTGGAGGGGATCTTCAGAATTGAAGTTGCTCAAAACTTTTTTAATAGCCTCCAGGCTGAAACCGGCCGTGACCTTGCTCTTGAATTTTGGTATGAAAATCTTGCTGGGATCCCTGTTCTTGTATGCGTTTATCGCCACCTTCACTATCTCCTTGGCACTCTCACCGGCCCCCTCCTCCGTGAACTCTATGTGGGTATCCGTTGGAATCCTCGTTATAGGCATGGTGGAGATGAGCCTTGTATGGAAGCACTGTGACCAGTATCCCAGAGAAGGTGAGATACACTGGTAATCCACGACAATTGCGTCTAGTACCCCGGTGAGTATTGCCAGTTCAGAACAAGCGAAGTTCGTGGCGATGGGAATACCCCTTCTCATAAGAAGCTCGTTTGCAGTGCAGCATATGCCCACCACGTTGATTCCCTTTGCACCCGCCGCAATGGCCTCGTCCTTTAGCTCCTCTGCAGCATCACATACAACCTCGCTGAGAACAGGGTTATGGCCGTGGACGCAGATGTTCACATGATCCTCTTTTAGAGAGCCGAGGTTGGCCTCGCTCTGCACTATATCGGGTGTACCGAATAATATGTCGGAAAGATCGGTGCTGATATTTTCACCTGTAACATCTCCCATTGCACATTTTATACCGCCAAATATTAAAGGCACTGGATCTGCATCGCAGCCCTGATGGGTACGGTGCATCAACTCTGCAATTCCCCTATCTATATTGGTTGACATTACATCATGAGAATCTATCAATTTCATTCTCTTTTCAGGAATCATGGTTTTAAGCCAAGTGCAAGGCTCATCATCCTGCCTAGCAAAATCCTCAAGCGCCTTCTCTGCAACCTCTTTTGCTATCGCCATTGTGTCTTTACCTTCCACCTCGATTCCGACCTTTTTTGCAACTCGCTTGAGCTTCTCCTCGTCCTTTATCTTATAGTCAGGAGCCTTTCCCTCAGCAAGTGCGTGTAGGGTATGAGCCAAGTGCCTTCCATGATCTGAGTGTGCAGCTGCACCGCCCGCGATCATCCTGATTAGGTTTCTTCCCACGATGGTGTAATCCTTTGCTCCGCATATTCCTTCCTTTGGGCCCCTACCAAAAGGATCGATTCGACATGGTCCCTGTAAACATATTCTACAGCACAATCCAGATTCTCCAAAACCGCATTGGGGCTGCATCGCATCCTTTCTGTCCCACATCGTTTCCATTTTGGCTTCTGCAGCCTTTTCCAGCATTACCAATCCTGCAGGATCTACGGTTTTGTCCTTATGCTTCTCCGATTTTTCCGATACTTCGCTCATTTTTAGCCTCCAGGTGAATTTTTTTGAAATCCAATGTTGAACTTGAATCTAGGCCTTCACATACAAAGCCTGGGTCGGGCAAGAGTCTACACATGCCTGATAATCTCCCCCACCGCATAGGTCGCATTTTATGGTGATGTTCCGTTCCTCCAATTTGCAGATGGCATCGAAGGGACAGGCCTCTATGCATTTCCAGCAGCCAGTGCACTTTTTTTCATCCAAAAAGACGGTGCCGTCCTCCGATATTAAAAACGCATCGTCCTCACAGGCCTCCACGCATTTTGGCTTCTTGCAGTTCACGCAGACCAAGGCGTGCGGCTTACCTTTTTTCTCGACTATCAAGATCCTTTGTTGCATTGCTGGCTTCTTCATCATGGCCTCGTCTATGTCTTTAACATCGGAATGGTTCAGCACGCATGCGATCTCGCAGGTGTGGCAAGTTTCACATCTCTTCGGGTCCAGTTTTACAACCTTCAAATCAACACCCCACTCAGAAGATTAACCGATAAAAGGATTAATCCCCCCAGATACCAGCGTGTCGATGCGGGTTATGCTTATTAGTATACTAAAATCTTTCTGTGTTACCGTGTTGAATATCGTCGTGTACAAGGCAGAAATTTGTTGTTTATGACAGAATGCGATTAATGTGCAAAAGAAATTCTTTCTAATTCGTTACTCTGCGCCAATGCCATAAATATAAATATCCAATAAGACCATTATTACCATCAAGGCCTGGAGGGAACGCTTGGAAGGGCGTTTCTAAGAAAGCCGGCGATAGGAGAGAGCAGAAGATGAAATCGAAGACGGGGAGCATACTTTTGTGTTTAGTGATGATTGCGAGTCTTTCTGTTCCGACTTCTCAAAATGTTGGGGATCTAGGTTCAAGCTCGGGCGGAACAGGGGGTCCTGTGTTATCGAACATTTCTGCACCAATCCCTCAAATTGTGGGGCAACCGAGTTTAAGCCCAAGTGGAACTGGTGATCTTGCTGATTCCTCATGGCCTATGTTTCAAAGAACTCCTGATCATAAGGGATATATTGCTTCAGATGGTCCCACCTCGGGTCCTTTATTATGGAAAAAAAATCTCGATGTCATATATACATCACCAGTAATTGCAGATGGAAGGGTTTATATTAATGGATTTTTAAACTCCACGGATACCTTTTATTGCCTGGATGCAGAGGATGGAGATGTATTATGGGAGTTTATTGTTCCATCCGGTCGTGTTACCACCACCCCCACTGTAGCCAATGGGAAGGTTTTTGTTGGTACCTTCTGGGGGGTTGGGATATTTTATTGTTTAGATGCATACACAGGGAATGTTTTATGGGAAAAGGATATTGAAGAAATATATACACAGGGCGCGATTGTAATCGAAGATGTCGTGTATATCCCAACCAATAATCGGATTTATGCTTTAAATGCTAATAATGGATCGGAAATATGGTCAATTTATGGCGGGGATGTGCACGGAGGTGCGGCTGTTGAGGGGGATAATATATATGTAATTAAAAATGGTTTAACTGCTTTAAATCGTTTTTCTGGTTCCCAATTATGGACCTATTCCTACGAGAGATTGCACACAACACCTACTGTTGCTTATGAAAAGGTCTTTATCCAAAGTCCTGATGGTTATCTTCATGCGTTATACAAAGATAATGGATCACTAGCCTGGAAATACGACCTAAATACAAATAATTGGA
The DNA here is from genome assembly GCA_036475875.1 of Thermoplasmata archaeon. Taxonomy (GTDB): domain Archaea; phylum Thermoplasmatota; class Thermoplasmata. Next base: position 190 of record JAZGAR010000197.1, on the reverse strand, counting down.
ATTTAGTTCAATCGTCTTGTGCCGCGGGATTCAATAAAATTTTCGTGGGTGCTCAAGTAGGAATTCTTACTGGTAAGTTCTTTTGCTTTGACCCTGAAGATGGGACTTTGATTTGGTCAGTCGAAACAAATGGAAGTATAATCAGTTCCCCTGCAATCTCTGGAAATGGCATTGTGTATGTAGGTGCAAA
>JAZGAR010000196.1:0-15198 GCA_036475875.1 Thermoplasmata archaeon | reverse complement strand
TTCGAGCAGCAGACCCCGCATCTCTTACAGTTGCATGAATACTGGATCGATTCTGCAGGCGCGGGAAGGTGGAGGGGAGGATTGGGAGTCCAAACAAAATTCAAGATCGGGGGAGAGAAAACCACTGTGGTCACCTTCGGAGATGGTGATGTGGAGCCTGCATTCGGGTTGTTCGGAGGTAAGGATTCAACCCTGAATAAAATCGAACTCACATATCCTGACGGGAAAATCTACAAGACCACGAGCAAAGATCTTGTTGAAAAGGTTCCAAACGGAGCTATTTTATTTCAGCAGGCAGGGGGTGGAGGAGGATATGGTGATCCGGTTAAACGGCCTGCAAAGAAGGTTGCGGAAGAAGTGAAGAACGGGATCATTTCAATAGAAAGTGCGAAAGGGGATTACGGGGTTGTTCTGGACCCTGAGACTTTTGAGGTTGATCTGGAGGAAACAGAAAAACTGCGAGGAGGACAATGAGGGAGATCCCGGTATTTGAACTCAGGGAACTTCAAATCATCTTCAGAGAATTTACGCGGTATGCCAATTCCCATAATATAATAAGGTTCTTGCTTAATTTATGGAATCATTAATTATTTATTGTTTATATTTATTGTACTAAACGGAAGATGTAAAGCAATGTCATCCATAATTGAAACAATTAAGAAGCGAAGATCCACAAGAACCTATCTTGAAGAACCAATTGAAAATGAAATGGAAAATATTCTGAAAATTATTGAATCTCCTAAAAAGGGTCCTTTTGGAAATGATATACGCTTAAAACTCCTGAATTTCTCAGAACTGGAAAGAAGTGAAATTAAACATCTGGGAACCTACGGTATGATAAAAGGAGCGGGGCATTTTATTCTCAGTGCAATAACAGAATCAGAACGTGTTTATGAGGATTGCGGGTATTCCTTTGAAAAGATTGTTCTGGAACTAACAGATTTGGATCTTGGCACCTGTTGGATGGGGGGAACTTTCAAAAGGGCAAGTTTTGCAGATAAGATGGAACTTTCTGCAAATGAAATTCTACCTATAATCAGTCCTGTAGGCTATCCTGCCCGGAAGATGTCCTTAAAAGAAAGTATGATCAGAAAGACAATAGGAGCTAATAAAAGAAAACCATGGGATAAAATTTTCTTTTCAGGTAACTTCGCAGTTCATCTTACTCAAGATGATACAGAAGAATATGCGCAGGTCCTTGAATCTGTCAGGCTTGCTCCATCTGCAAGCAACAAGCAACCCTGGAGGATTGTAAAAGAAAGCAATGCATTTCATTTTTTCCTAAAAAGGACTAAAGGGTATCAGAGGGTGTTAGGAACAATTGATTTGCAGAAGGTGGATATGGGCATTGCAATGAGCCATTTCGAGCTATCCTGTCAAGAACTTAATCTCGCAGGTTCCTGGAATACAGAAAAACCGAATATTGAATCTCAGGATATGGAATATATTGTAAGCTGGATTGTATAAATTATAATGACTCAATAACCCGCCAGTATATTATCCATAAGCCGAACTTCCGCTTTTCTCAGATGTTCAAGCAAAGTAGCCTTGCTCACTCCCACCAATTTTGATAGCTGCTCGCTTGAGATATTCCTTGGCATGTCGGAGTAACCGTTCTTCTTGGCAGCGATCACAATCTCCCTTTGTTTTTCGGTAAGAACCGAGAGAATGCCGTGTTCCTGATAGGCTGCCTTTTTAAAACTCAAGCTCTTGATGGGCCCCAGATTCTTAATCATATCCAGAAATTTTCTCAAATCCTCCTCTTCTCCAATGCAGCTCACAATAGACCTGTCTTCAGACATAAAGGAAGGAGTGGTCCATATCAGGTCCAAATTGAAATCCCTCATCATCTTGCGAAACTCTTTTGGGACCTTTACCTTTACAATACATGTGTACTTGCTGCCCTCTGATTTTAAGACATTGGCAATCTCAATATTATCCGGAAGCTCGACATCCTCGAGCACATATCCCTCTTTTATAGTAATCAGCATAAGACCAAGCTTGATCCCTTTTTGAAAATCCAGTCTAAGAAGCTCCAGAAGCTCAATAGATTCAATGAACTCGAACATATTTCCCTGTACCTTTCTGATTCTTGCATCAGATGCAAACTCGATTACTATCTTTCTCATTAAACCCGAATCAATATATGGGTATATAAACTACCCTACATGTATGGCACAAATAAATTCTACTCGTATGTTTATATAACCATCAAAGAAGAAGGTGAATGCCATGAAAACCGTTGAGATTTCAAATCTGCATAAAAGCTATGAAAGCGGAGGCGAGAAGACAAAGGTTCTGTATGATCTGGACCTTTCGGCATTGGAAGGCGAGATGATAATGATCATGGGCCCTTCAGGCTCCGGTAAAACAACTCTTTTGAACATTCTGGGCGGAATCGATGCTCCCGATGAAGGCGAGGTAGTGGTAGCCGAAAACAACCTCAAATCCCTTTCCAAAAAGGAGCTCAATATCTACCGCAGAAAGAACGTGGGCTTCATTTTCCAGTTCTACAACCTCCTGCCAACGTTAACTGCAAGGGAGAACGTGGAGCTTGGAATCGAGTCCATTATAAAAAACAAGGGAGAAATAAGAACGAGGGCTGAGAATTACCTGAAACTAGTGGGCCTTGGGGACAAGATGGACAACTTTCCCCAGGAGCTTTCCGCAGGCCAGCAGCAGAGGGTGGCAATTGCAAGGGCTTTGGCAAAAGAGCCGAAGATAATTCTAGCTGATGAGCCAACAGGAAATCTTGACGAAGAGCGGGAGCAGAAGATAATGGACCTTATGAAAAGACTTCAGCATAAGCATGGAATAACGTTCTTCATAGTTTCCCACAATCCCCGCTTAAAGAAATTCATGGATAAAACGTATGATCTGAGAATGGGAAAGCTTCATGAAATGGAGGCGTAGCATAACTTTGAGGTGATTGAAAATGAAACACATCACAAAGAGCGTGGTTCGAAAACTGCTTCGGATGAAGCTGCGTCTTCTGGGGATATCCATGGTGATTGCCCTTGCCATGTCCATGGTGGTTGCGGGATTCTACACTGCAGATGTGTTCGATTACAGTGTCGAGAAGTTCTTCGAGGACAGCAGGATGCCTGATGTGTTCTATGAATTTTCAAGTCCCTCAAATCAAACTGTGGTGGAAAATGCATTGAAAACGGCTTCAGGGGTAAAGGAATATGATGTGAGATTGAAGCTGGGCGCTATCTACGAGTACGAGGAAGAGGAGATAACAACAATAATTATAGGAATAAAGGACCCCAATAACGAAAATATCAACAAACTGGCTTTGGAAAGCGGAAGCATTTACGAAGATTCGAATTCCACAGTTGCTGTCCAGGGTATGGAGGAAAAGGGAGTAAAGGCGGGAACCCGAATAGAGGTAATGGTGGGAGGATCACCTCTAAACCTTTCTGTAACAGGTACAGTATCCTCACCTGAATTTCTATTTCCCAGCACGTTTTCAGATTACTCGCTTCCAATAGGCGGCAATCTTCTGATTCTCTTTATGGATATCACAAAGCTTCAGGAATTCTACGGAGATGAGGTCGTAAACGATGCGGTTGTGATACTTGAAGACGATGCCTCCTTTCAGGATGTATCAGGTTCCCTGGTATCCTTTGATATCGAGCGCACAATAACAAAAGATCAGCATCCTTCTACACTGTTCATGCGTACAGGGGCAGGCAAGATGAGAAGCATGTTTCCTCTTATGGGATACATTTTTATGCTCGTTGGTTTTATTTCGATTTTCATGACCATCTACAGGCTCGTTAAAAACGATTCGAGATATATCGGGGTTATGATGTCACTTGGATACGAGAAGCGCGAGATAGTCAAATCCTATATGGTCATTGGAGTGATTATCTGCATAATAGGAGGGATTTTGGGGTCGGTGATTGCATTTTTGTTCGCCTCAGGAATTGCTTCAGTAAGCATGCAGATGTATTCCTCAATGAAACTCTACTTTCCCATTTCACCAATTCCATTTTTGATAGGCTGGATGTTCATAGTCATAACAGTGATATTCTCTGTTTGGATACCGGTTCGAATGATAACAGGAACTTCGGTAAGAGAAGCCCTTGATTACAAACCAAGGACAAGGATACACAGCTCCAAATTCGCTTCAAAAAGACTTTCCAGAGTAACTCTTATGGGCCTTCGCAACAGCACGAGAAATCCAGGAAGGACAGTGCTTACGATATTGGTTGTGGGGATAACAATAGGGGCTGCAGGTTCCTGGCTTGTCATGGCAGATTCTGCCTGGGGGTATACATCTGATCTTCTTGATGCAGATACCTGGGATTTGAAAGCAGATTTTACAATGGACCTTAGCTTCAATGATGCACGAAATGAAAGTCGTTTGGGATTGAGCCAAAGCGATGTGAGCTATATCATACCCTATTCACTTTTGGCAGGAGAAATAAGGCATGGTGGTAAATCCACTGTAGCTTTAATTACAGGATGCAATCAAATGGAGACTGCCCGAAGTTTCGATCTTGAGTCCGGTACTTTGGATTTCAGAAGAGCGGTTGTTACAATTAAGATGGCACAGGAGCTGGGTCTTAAAGTCGGGGATGATGTTGATATCGTAGTTGGCACTGAAACTGTTACTTTGGAGGTGGCAGGAATAGTGTACGATCTTTTGGCCCAGAACCTCTATACCGAAACCCAGAATCTGAACTCCATATTTCCCGAGGAACGCGCAACAGGAGTATTTATCCAATTAAATGATAACAGCCTTGAGAACGTGAAAGAGAAAGCAAAAACATTAAGGTCTATGCCCATTGTATCCAATGTTCTGGTGCAGGATGACATCTCCCGGACCTTCAACGAGATTTTGGATAGCGGCTTTGCCTTTTTGTATACTTTTTTCTTCCTCAATCTCATAATTGCATTTGTGGTTGCCTCGTCAGCAGTCATCATTTCCACAATGGAGAGAGATGTTGAATTCGCAACCCTGGACACATTGGGTATACCGAGAAGCAAAGTTGCTAAATCCATAGTTGCTGAGATGTCTATGCTGGCAGCAGGTTCGGCGGCAGTTGGTGTTCCCCTTTCATACCTCTTTGGCTGGCTTCTGGCAAAGGTCATGGAAGATGTCCTATTCTACTTTCCCATACTCTTTGTGATTGGCGCATCTATTTCAATCTTCCTTCTGGGCTTTGCATTTGTAGTTCTGTCTGCAGGGGTTCCCATCAGGTATTCAGGTAAGTTGGATACGGAAAAGACGATAAGGGAGCGGACGGCGGGTTAATAAAAAAATTTACCCGAGCCTCGCCCTCAATTTCTTAACCGTCTCTCGCAATTCTATTGCCTTTTCAAAATCCAGCCTTTCAGCTGCATCATACATTTCAGCCTCAAGTTCTATGATAACATTGGGCACTTCCTTTTTGGGAATGTGCTTGGTATCTTTTATCTCAACCTCTTTCTCCTTGATGGGCTTTATTATTGTCTTGGGTGAAATGCCATGTTTTTTGTTATATTTCAACTGAAGATTTCTTCGCCTTTCGGTTTCAGATACCGCCTGCTTCATGGACTTCGTCAGATTATCCGCATACAGCACAACCTCGGAATTGATATTCCTAGCCGCTCTACCGATTATCTGAATCAGGCTTATGGCATCCCTTAAAAAGCTCTCTTTATCCGCATCCAGTATCCCAATGAACCCCACTTCCGGTATGTCCAATCCTTCCCTGAGCAGATTGATTCCCACAAGAACATCGAACTTACCCAGTCTCAGCTGCCTGATGATTTCCGTACGCTCCAGTGTATCGATTTCCGAATGCAGGTATCGCGTTTTGAATCCTGAATCCGCAAGATACTCGCTCATCTCCTCGGCTAGTCTTTTCGTGATGGTGGTGACAAGGATCCGATCCCCCCTTTTAATTGTGGCGTTGATATTGTTCTTCAGATGGTCGATCTGGCCTGCAATTGGATGTATCGAAACCTCGGGGTCCACCAAGCCAGTAGGCCTGATTATCTGTTCAACGATCTGTGCAGATACACTTTTTTCATATGCTGCAGGTGTTGCGGATACGAATATCACCTGGTTATTCTTCATGTACTTCTCGAATTCATCGAACCTAAGGGGCCTGTTGTCGAATGCGGAAGGTAATCTGAATCCGTAATCTATCAGGTTCTTCTTCCTGGAATAATCGCCCTTGTACATTCCATGCACCTGTGGAATCGTCCTGTGGCTTTCGTCTATAAAAATCAGAAAGCCCCTGGGGAAGTAATCAAGGAGGCAAAATGGTTTTTCACCGGTTTTTCTGTTCTCAAAATGAAGTGAATAGTTCTCGATGCCCTTGCAGTATCCTATTTCTTCGATCATTTCAATGTCATATAACGTCCTCTTCTTCAGCCTGTGGGCCTCGATTAAACCCAGTTTTGGTAACCTTTCTTCAAGCTCTTTTTTAATGGATTCAATGGCCGTTTTCATGTCATTTTCAGGAATTACAAAATGCGTGGCAGGGTAAACGAACATGTATTCCTTCTCTTCAAGTCCCTTTCCCGATACCTTGTCGATTTCAAGAACCCTTTCTATCTTATCACCGAACATCTCGATTCTTATGATGTTGTCATAGTACCCCGGGATAAAGTCCACGGTATCCCCTTTGACCCTGAACCTTCCAGGCATAAGTTCGAAATCGTTTCTCTCGTATTGGATGTTTATAAATCTTGTGAGAAGCTCCTTTCTTTTGATTTTCTGTCCAATACCCACCTCAAAACCCATGCCCGAGAAATTGGCAGGGTTACCCACACTGTATATGCAGGACACGGAAGCGATCACGATAACATCTTTTCTTGAAAGCAGAGAAGCTGTGGCAGCCAGTCTCATCTGCTCGATCTTCAGGTTCACTTCGGCATCCTTCTCGATGTACTGGTCCTTGGATGGAATATAGGACTCAGGCTGATAGTAATCGTAATATGAAACAAAATACTCAACCCTATTTTTGGGAAAGAACTCCTGAAACTCGGAGTAAAGCTGTGCTGCAAGGGTCTTGTTGTGGGCAATGACCAAGGTGGGCTTTTGTATGTTCGCGATTATATTGGCCATGCTGAAGGTCTTCCCCGAGCCAGTCACCCCTAAAAGAGTCTGAAAGTTATAATTATTTTTTAGACCTTCTGTGAGATGGGTTATGGCATCAGGTTGGGAGCCCTTGGGCTCAAAATCCGAGTGAAGTTCGAAATTCATGAGATCATTTCCTTCTTTCTCAATATCTTACTATACGCAAGAGCGAACCTATGGGCCTCGTCCCTTATCTCCTGAATGAGTTTCTGGGCCTTGCTTTTTTTGTCAAGGGAAATCGGAAAATTCAACCCGGGCATATATATTTCCTCTAATTTTTTGGCGATTGATATGATAGGAATCCTCAATTCCAATTTCGATAGTTGAGCCAATGCGGAGTTCAACTGCCCCAATCCCCCGTCAATTATCACAAGGTCCGGCATTTTCTGTTTTTCCTTTTTCAACCTGGAATACCTTCTTCTCACCACTTCCCCTATTGCAACAAAATCATCCACTCCCTCCACGGTTCGTATCTTGAACCGCCTGTAATTGCTTTTGTCCGGCTTGGCGCATTTAAACTGCACCATTGAGGCTACCGTGGAGGTACCTGAAAGATGGGACACATCGAAACATTCTATTATAGTGGGCATATCATGGAGCTTGAGTTTGATCTTCAAATCCTCAAGCTTTTCAGTATCCCCAAAGAAGGTCAGTTCAACATTCATTTGAACAAGATCAAGCAATCTTTTCTTGTCTCCCTTTTGGGGCACCTTTACACTCACTGCCCCCCCTCTTTTTTCTTTCAAGAATGAGATCAATGGGTCCTCGATTTTTCTAGGAAGAATCAGCTCCTTAGGAACGCTGTTTTCAAAGTAGAACTGAACAATGAACTCCTCCAGGTAGTTATCATTGTAATCGAATTCAAACTCCTGCTTGTTCTCAAGGATTCCCTTGTATATATTGAATAGAATGAGGTAAACCCGTCCATCTTTTATAATGTAGTTGAGAATGTCCTCGTTATAGCGCTTGAGTCTCTGCACATCCTGTTTCTCGGAAAGCCACGAAATTGAAGAAATCTGGTTGCGAAGCAAAAGCGCGCGTTCAAAATTCTCTTTTCGTGATGCCTCCCTCATCTCCGAATTCAAGGATTTCACGAGGTCTTTGGTCTTTCCTTTCAAAACCATCTCAACCTTCTGAATGACATTAAAGTAATCCTTTTTGGTGACCTTCTGGATGCAGGGTGCCAGGCATAGGTTGATATGGTATCTCAGACAAGCCTTATTCGGCATCCTTTTACAGGTTCTTAACTGAAAAGACTTTTTCAAAAGCCATATGATGTCATCTCGAGCCTGTGCGGAAACAAAAGGTCCGAAGAATTTTCCCTTGTCTTGCGCCCTTCTTGCGTATAGGATCCTTGGAAAATCATCATCGGTCAACTGGATGTAGGCAAATCGTTTTGAATCCTTTAAATCGATGTTGTATTTCGGGTTGTTCTTCTTGATCAGGTTGTTCTCGAGAATTATAGCCTCAACCTCGTTGTCGGTTGCAATGAAATCCACGGAATCAACATGTCTTAGCATCACCTCTGTTTTCGGATCGAAATCAGTTTTCTGAAAGTAGGTTTTCACCCTTTTTTTCAGATTCTTTGCCTTCCCGACGTAGATTACCTTGTTTTTCTTATCCTTGAAAAGATAGCATCCCGGATTTGAGGGTAAATTGGAAAAATCGATCATGCCAAGATCCTCGCGAGGAATTTTCCAGTATAACTTTGCCTGATTTTAGCGACATCTTCAGGTGATCCTTTTGCCACTACCATTCCTCCCTCATCACCACCTTCAGGACCCAGATCTATTATGTGGTCCGCTGATTTGACGACATCCAGGTTATGCTCGATAACAATCACTGTGTTGCCCTTGTCTATCAGGTCATTAAGGACCTTAATCAATTTCTTCACATCATGAAAATGAAGACCGGTTGTGGGTTCGTCCAGAAGATACAGGGTCCTTCCCGTTGCCTTTTTGGAAAGCTCCCGAGTCAGTTTGATTCTCTGGGCCTCGCCGCCTGAAAGTGTAGTTGAACTTTGGCCCAATTTAATATATCCCAGTCCAACCCTTCTTAGAGTATCGAGCTTGTCTCTTATCGCCGGGATGTTCTCAAAGAGATCGTAAGCCTCGTTTACACTCATATCAAGGATATCGGCCACGGATTTTTTCTTATACCTTATTTCCAGGGTCTCTTGATTGAACCTGCTACCTTTGCATTCCTCGCATTCAACGTAAACATCGGGTAGGAAGTTCATTTCAATCTTAATCAATCCGTTACCTTGGCAGGCCTCGCATCTTCCTCCTCTGACATTGAAGGAGAACCTTCCGGGTTTGTAGCCCCGAAGCCGTGCCTCCTTTGTCTCTGCAAACATCTTCCTAATGAAATCGAAGATCTTGGTATATGTTACAGGATTGCTTCGTGGGGTCTTTCCAATGGGGCTTTGGTCTATCACTATCACCTTGTCAATTTCTGAGTCGAACACGATATCATCGTGGTTCCCAGGGCGCACCTTGGATTTGTGCAGTTTCCTCATCATTCCCTTGTAAAGAATCTCGTAAACAAGGGTGGATTTACCGCTACCGGAAACCCCGGTAACAAGGGTGAGGACCCCGATTGGAAAGTTCACTCCTATATCCTTGAGATTGTGCTCGCGGCATCCTGAAACTCGAATGTACCTATCAGATTTTCTTCTATTATCTGGAACTGGGATCGTGAGTTTTTTCGAGAGGTATTTTCCGGTAAGGGATTTGGGATTTCGTTCGATCTGTTTTGGGGTCCCACGGGCAACCACCTTCCCCCCTTGAAGGCCAGCACCCGGGCCCATGTCAATGACATAGTCAGCCATCTTAATAGTGGTCTCATCGTGCTCTACCACGATCAGGGTGTTTCCAATATCCCGGAGCCTGTGCAATGTCTCGATCAATTTCCTGTTGTCCACCTGATGCAATCCAATCGAGGGTTCGTCCAGGATGTACATCACGCCCATGAGGTTAGAACCGATTTGGGTTGCCAGTCTTATCCTTTGGGCTTCCCCACCAGAGAGAGTTCCTGCACTTCGGGATAGTGTTAGATAACTTAGGCCCACCTTGGAAAGAAATCCGAGCCTCTCTTTTATCTCCTTCAGTATCTGTTTTGCGATCTCCTTCTGTTTATCAGTGAGTTTGAGGTTCTTGAAGAACTTGATGTCCTGCTTAATGGACATGTCGGTGATATCTGCTATGTTTTTATCATCGATTGTCACGGCCAGGATCTTCTTCTTTAGTCGCTTACCTTCACATTTCGGGCAAGGTGAGATCCTCATGAACTTCTCAAGTTCTCTTCGTCTGTAATCGGATTCTGTTTGATGGTACAGTCTTTCGGTTTGGGGCAAAAGTCCTTCCCAATATCCAAAATACGACCAGTTGGCATCCCCATTTCGCATGGTGTGTTTGAACTTGATTTTCTCATCAGAACCATACATCATAGCATCGTATTGCTCCTCTGTCATCTCCGAAACCGGGGCTAAAAGATCAAATCCGTAGTGCTTTGCCAAAGAGGCTATATAGTGTCCCCTCCAGCCGTTGATTGCATTGCGATATATCGCGATTGCCCCCTCCGCGATGCTCAGGCCCTTATCAGGAATTATGAGGTCCGGGTCAAAATCCATCTTTATTCCAAGTCCGTGGCATTTCTCGCAGGCACCGAAGGGACTGTTGAAAGAGAACATACGAGGTTGAAGCTCTTCGAAGGCGATACCGCACTTTGGACAGGCCATCTTGGCGGAGTAGATGTGCTCCTTTTCTTTTTCATCTAAAACTATGACCAAGGCGTCAGATTTGAGCAGGGTATTTTCCACGGCTTCAACCACTCGTGAATGATCTTTGGTCTTCAACCTGTCGATCACGATCTCGATATCGTGCTTCTTGTACCTTTCGAGTTTTACCTTTTCATCTATCCTTTGAATTTTTTTGTCCACCCTGACCCTTGTGTAACCCTCCTTATAAAGGTCCGAAATAAGCTTTTCATAAGTTCCCTTCTTCTGCCTGATAACGGGAGACAGAATTATGGCTTGGCCGCTTATGTCCTCCCTAATCCTCTGTGCGATCTTCTGAGGGGATTGAACCTCGATTTTGATCCTGTGGTTTGGGCAATGTGGTGTGCCGATGCGGGCATATAGCAATCTGAGGTAGTCGTAGATTTCGGTAACGGTCCCCACCGTGCTTCTGGGGTTCTTGCTCGTGGTCCTCTGCTCGATGGAAATGGCAGGTGACAGCCCCTCTATAGAGTCAACATCGGGCTTGTGCATGAGAGCTAGAAACTGTCTCGCATATGCGGATAAAGATTCAACGTATCTCCTCTGTCCCTCAGCATAAAGGGTATCGAAGGCCAGTGTGGATTTACCTGAACCTGAGACACCGGTTATGACTATGAACTTGTTTCTGGGAATCTCGATATTGATGTTCTTCAGGTTGTGTTCCCTGGCCCCCTTGATCACGATGTTCTTCATTACCCCGAAAAAAGATTGGAGTGTTATTTATAGTTATCCATGGGAATTGAGGGGGTGAAAAACTTCAATTTGCCTTCCATGACCCCGATATCCCTCAAACAAACATTTTTTAGCCTCGATGTCCATTAAGAGAACTATAAAATAATAAATGTTATACACTCGTCATCCTAGGCAATAGATTCATATCCCTTTCGAGGTGAGAACAATCCAGGAACATAAAATTGCAAAAGGCTCGGGAAAAAACCGATCAAATCTGGGTTACATTGAGATCGATCGCCTGTCACACCTTCTTTTACAGCAAAGGAGCAGAAGCGGCGAATACAGGGATTCCAACTGGCGGGAGAGTTACTATTTCAACGTCACCGATGAAAAGAAGCAGTTGAGCCTGATAACCACGATAGGAATACTCCCGAATAGAAGAAGGTGTTCAGGTTTCGTGATCATTCTGCACAAAGGAAAAATAGAGGTGGCAAAACTTCTTTTCAGTAAAGATATAAGATGGCACGAAACCCACCGTTTTTGCCTAGGAGAGTTATCCTATAGGGTGGAGGGTATCGACTGGCGTCTACGTTACAGATCCAAAAAATGCAGCTTCGATATGCTCTTTAGACCTGTAAACGAATTCTATTCGTACCATAAGGAAGGTGATGAAAAAGGTCCTGGAAATTTCGAAAGGCTATTTTCACAGCACATCGAACAGGCCGGACTATTCCAGGGATATATCACTATGAACGAAGAGCAGATGTGCTTCGGTCCATCTTTCGGTCACAGGGACCATTCATGGGGAATCAGAAACTGGTCTTCCATAGATAGCTACTGGCTCTTTAGCTGCACCTTCGGGAAGAAACGGGCTTTCAACCTTTGGAAGGGATCTTCCCAAGGAAACAAATTCCATGCTGGCTATATCTTTAACTCGCAAAGGAACCTGGAAATCATCTCTAGCGAAATAAAGGACCAATACGCCAATGATATGGGAGAGCCGAGAGGTTGTGAGATATCGTTTACTGATGAGAGGAAAGATGCGCACAGGGTGATTTGTGAGGTTATCTGTTCTGTCCCAATACCCATGCCCAAGTGCATCATCTATGAGACCATAGCCAAGATGGAGTATGAGAACGAGGTTGGATTCGGTCTTATGGAACGCCTGGTCCGTGATACCAATCCTTTTCATAAGGTAAAGGCGCTTATTGACTTTTCTAAAAGGAGCAGGAGGAGGGGGCGTTGAGGTACATCGTTGATTTGGATAAAGACACCCGATGGGAGATTAAGACCATCGGTACCAAAGCATTCAACCTCCAGAAGTTGATGATTCTTGGAATGAGAGTTCCATCATGCTCAGTGGTCACGACAAATGCATACCGGGAATCCCACAATGGAAGAATAACAGAGCCGTTGCTTACGGAGCTCACCAACGAATTCCCAAAATGGCACACTCCAATAATCGCGCGGTCGTCCTCCGTTGCAGAGGATACGTCGCGAAGCTCCAAAGCAGGTGTGTTTGCCACGATTTTCGATGTGAAGGCCCAATCCCACCTCGTAGAAGCGATCGAGAAGGTTTGGAGCTCATCACGAGGGGAGGATATCGCGGTAATATTGCAAGAACAACTTGAACCCGAGATTGCAGGGGTTCTGTTCACAAGGGATCCTGTTACCGGGGCAAACGAAAATGTAATCGAATACGTCGAAGGGATGGGGGAAGGCCTTGTCTCAGGAAAAAAGAACCCAATACGAGTGAGCGGTAAAGACAGCAGATTCAAAGAACTTGCAGAAGAGGGAGAGAGGCTAAAGACGTTGTTCGGATACCCCCTGGATATCGAATGGGCAAAGACAGGCAAGGTGTATCATATACTCCAGGCAAGACCGATCACTGCATTACCAGTACCTCCGAAAGAAGCCCAGCCTACTTACAGCATGGTTTTGGCGGAACAATTCTTCTCGGGACCGGTTTCGCCATTGTTCTTTTCCCTGTTCAAATTTCTTTTTGAGGAATATTATGCCGGGGAAACCGCGCGCGAGGTTGGGTTGGATGCCTTACCAAAGGAGCCTCTCTTGATCAGGCATAAGGACCATATGTACGTTAACACCTACTCCACCCTATACCTACTCAGGAAGGCCGGCGGTTTAGGCAACTTTCAGCAGCAGCTCAAAGTTTTACCCGAGGATATCAGAAAAGAATTCGAGGATGTAAAACGCAAAAACGTTCTGGGTGCCTTGGGCTTGCTCTCGAAAATCGTCTTTTTGTTGTTGAAAAGACCTTCGCTGAGAAAAGCGAATGTGGACAAGGAATTCATAAGAAAAACCGTCCCTATGATATTAAGCGGTCTTGAAAAAATTGGCGAGCAATCCAAAACCGAAGACGGGATGGAAAGCCAATACAAAATGCTTATCAAGCTCATGATACAACATGTAAGATCTTCGAAATGGGGCCTGGCGTACTGTATCATGCAATCAAGCCTCATGCAGCGGTTTCTAGAGAAGAATCATATTGCGGACCCTGAAGTAAAACTCCTTGCCCTGATGTCAGGTCTTTCAGGCGACAAGACAAGTGAAGGAATAGAGGAACTTCAAATTCTGGCCGATAAATTCAAACAAAACAAGTATGTGAATGTTACACTTAGCGGGAAGTTAGAAACTTACGAGGGGTACCGCGAAGAACTGGTAAAGAATCCTCAAGGCCGCCAATTCGTGGAAGCATTCGAATCCATTCTCTTTCGATACGGTCATAGGAGGTTGGCCAGGGATTTGATAGAACCATCCTGGAGCGATGAACCCATGATTCCTTTCAATATGCTCAGAAACATCATATTATATCAGGATCAACATAACCTATTTGCAGCCAGAGAAAGCGGTATCGAGAAGCGCGAGAAGGTCTCAAAGGAAATCCTAAAACAGATTCCAGTATACAAAAGGCCCCTGTTCAGATCAAATTCACGTTACCTGATCAGATATCTGGCATTCAGGGAATCACAACGCTTTTACCTTGACATGATTCTATCCAGGATGAGATCTTTTTTTCTAGCTTTAGGAGAAAAAATGGTGGAAGAAGGATTGATAGAAGAGAAAGATGATATTTTCTTTCTTATGATCCATGAAATCGAAGACTATCTGAAAGGTGGTAAGAAAGACCTTCGGTATATCGCGGCATTTAGAAGAATGACCTTCCGCGAAAGCCCAGAGAAACCCGGGCTTTATTTACGCGATAAAGTGGACTTCGATGCGATATCCCCGTCGAATGCAGACCACATGAGTGGAAACGTCATCAAAGGCGAACCTGTCTCGGCAGGAACCTACAGAGGAAAGATAAAGGTGATAGAGACCATCGATTCCGGTTCTTCTATTTTACCTGGTACGGTGCTAGTTACAAAAAGCATCGATCCCGGTCAGACCCAGGTGTTCACATCTGCGGGAGGTTTGATACTGGAGGTCGGGGGTGTGTTGTCTCACGGTGCGATTCTCGCCCGGGAGTTCGGCATACCAACAGTTGCCCGTGTAAATAAAGCCACCAATTTGTTCCATGATGGACAGGAGGTTTTGGTGAACGGAACAAAAGGAGAGATCGTTCTTGTTGAGAAAAAGTGAATAGAACGTTCACCCTCAGATTATATCATTCTCCTTCAGGTCGGCTACATCGTATCCAAGATGAGAA
>JAZGAR010000195.1:0-17039 GCA_036475875.1 Thermoplasmata archaeon | reverse complement strand
AGTCCAATGGAATTCGTTTCTGTAAAACTGGACAAGATATTCACCGGATTCTTTGTTTATCCCTTTAAATACAAGTGCAAGTCCTGCGGTAAAAGAGCATCCTATTATTGCGAAAGTTGTAAAGGATACTTTTGCCCAAGACATGTGAATAAATTCTTTGCATTGAAATGCAGGGATTGCGAATAATTTGGAATCTTTGGTACCTAAAGCGAAAACTAAATAAGGTAGATTATCCTATTAATTACGGAGTTTAAGGGCCATTTAGGGGCCAGGATCGTTTGGGGGAAGGAGCAAATCATGTCTTCTGATACCAAAATGAAAAACATAAAGACAAAAATAATCATCGCAGGGGAAGCTGGTTCCGGTAAATCTTTCATCGCCCGGGCCGCTGACGCATGTGTTGCCTCCCAAGAGATCGGGGTCTCCATCGGAAAAATATCTGAAACCATACCTGAAACATCAAGCGAGATGACCCTGATGACATGGGCCATCACCAAGGGAAGACCCAGGGAGAGCACACATATGGAATTCGCATCGGCCGCAATAATAGTATGCGACCTTACAAAACCAGAAACCGTTGATTTTACCTCCCAGTGGGCAGATAGAATCCTGCATTATATCGGGGACATTCCCCTTTTTTTTGCGGTGAACAATGTCCACCTGGGCCCATCAGATACTTACAGTCGTCTTAGGAAGGTTGCTCACGAATACAACTCCTTTTGTTTTCCTATCAGCGAAGATCGAGAATCTGCAAGGGACCTCCTCAGAATAATCGCCTGGGATTTGTCAGAAACACTAAGAGGCGAAGAACATGCACTGGTGTCCTGGTGAAAGTGTCTTGGCAATTCAAAGGTGGCTTTATTGTGACTCTCGATTCAATTTTGACTGGATCCCGCCTTCACTTTAACGAAATCATTTTAAGTGAACATCACTTTCACAGAGAGGGGCGCTTTACTTGAAAGAATACAAAAAGATACTGATACCAACGGATGGCTCGAAGGCAGCAGAACATGCCGCCCTGAAAGGTTTGAGCCTGGCAAAGCTCATTGGCGCGAAAGTAACGGCATTGCATGTGATCGAGCATCCTCACTATCTGGGAGAAATGCTTGCGGTTGGAGAGATGTTGCCTGTGGAACCCCCAGAGATGAAGGAATCGGACTTGTTCAAGGGCCTGGAAAAGATCGCCAATAAGGCTGTTGATTTTGTAAAGGAGGAAGGGAAAAAACAAGGTGTGAAGGTCACCACAAAGATCATGGAAGGACACCCGGCAGATCAAATAGTGAAGCTCTCGGAAGAATACGACCTCATAGTGCTCTCAGCTTTGGGCAGGAGCTGTGTAACAGACCTACTCATGGGCGGCGTTGCCGACAAGGTGGCTCGACATGCCAAATGCCCGATTCTTCTGGTAAGGCAAAAGGGTAAATGATTCTAAGAGATAAATAGGTGTTGTGCATGAACCATTGCATAGGTATTCGAAGGGAAGACAAGAACCGCTGGGAAAGACGCGTTCCTTTGACTCCAGAGCAGGTTAAAAAACTGAAAGAGGAGCATTCGGTGGAGGTGGTTGTACAACCATCCAAAATACGGGCCTTTTCGGATGATGACTATACCAATTTCGGTGTCAGGGTAGATGAGAACCTATCGTCCTGTCAAAGTGTGTTTGCAATAAAGGAGATACCTATTGCACTTTTCGAACCTAAAAAAACATATGTGTTTTTTGCACATGTGATCAAAGGCCAAGAGCACAACATGCCCCTGCTGAAAAAGATGATGGAGCTGGGATGCAACCTCATAGATTACGAAAGAATTGTGAACGAAAAGGGTTTTCGCCTGATATTCTTCGGTAAATGGGCAGGCCTGGCCGGGATGACAGATACGTTGAGTGCCTTGGGTAAAAGCCTGGAATACAAAGGAATAGTCAATCCTTTTACCTACATAAAATACACACACAATTACAAAGACCACCTGGAGTTGAAAGAAGCAATTTCCAAAGTAGGAGAAATAATCAAAAATGAAGGATTGCCAAGAGTCATTGTGCCAATGGTCGTGGGATTGGCAGGATACGGTAACGTGTCCAAAGGCTGTCAGGAGATTTTGGATCATCTCCCTAATGAAGAGATTCCCCCGGAACAACTAATCTCGTTTAACGAGAAGAAGGATTTCTCTGATAGAGTCATCTACAAGGTGGTCTTCAAGGAGGAGCATATGGTGGAGCCTAGATCCCCTGACCATAAGTTCGGGTTGCAGGATTATTATGATCATCCAGAGAAGTACCGTGGTGTTTTTCCAACCTACGTACCGTATCTTTCGATATTGATGAACTGTATCTATTGGGATAAGATGTATCCGCGATTAGTTACCAAGGAGCTGGTTCGGAAGATGTTCACAGGTGAAAAGGAGCCTAAACTGAAAGTGATAGGGGATATCAGCTGCGACATCGAAGGAGCAGTGGAGTTTACAATGAAAGCAACAGGCCAGGACAGTCCGACCTTCGTTTACGACCCAAGAGAGGATAAGATAACAGACGGACATGAAGGTCAGGGAATAGTGGTAATGGCAGTGGATAACCTTCCCTGCGAGTTGCCAAGGGAATCATCCACACAATTCGGTGATTCTCTTTTCGAATTCGTTCCAAGCATTGCAAAAGCGGATTTCTCCCTCAACTTCGATGAACTAAAACTTCCACTACCTGTGAAGAAGGCCGTGATTTTACATCATGGGAAGCTCACGCCTGATTACAAGTACCTTGAGAAATTCCTATAAAAAAAAAGATTGAAAACCATAAAAGGAAAGAATGCAATTGCATACAATCCAATATAAGATAACGAGGAGGCAGAAAAATGAAAGACGTTCTTGTGCTTGGTGCGGGAATGGTGGCAGGCCCGCTTGTAGGATATCTATTGGATCAACCCGACATCAATGTGAAAGTTGCCAGTCGGACACATAGCAAGGCCCAGAAGTTGGTGGATGATCATCCCAGAGGAAGTGTGGAATCCCTGGATGTTGAAAAGCCCGAATCCGCGAAGAAGCTTGAAGAGCTCGTATCATCTGCCGATCTGGTTGTAAGTATTTTACCCTACATTCACCATGTAAAGGTGGCAGAATTCGCAATCAAACACAGAAAAAACATGGTCACAACATCCTATGTTAGCGACGCCATGAGGGCTTTAGACAGCCAGGCAAAAGAGGCTGGCATTATCATATTGAATGAATCTGGTTTGGACCCGGGTATTGATCACATGTCAGCCATGAGAATCATACACAAGGTAGAAGAAGGTAAAGGGAAAGTTGTTAGTTTCAAATCCACAACAGGAGCATTGCCTGCCCAGGAGGCCAACAACAACCCCTTTGGTTACAAGTTCTCATGGTCTCCAAAGGGAGTTCTCCTCGCCTCCCGCAATGCCGCCAAATGGCTTGAGGAAGGTAAGGAGATTTCCATTTTGGGAGAGCAATTGTTTGAGAATTATCACATCCAAGACGTACCTGACGTGGGATCATTCGAAAACTATCCCAACAGGAATTCCTTGCCGTACAAGGAGATATATGGCCTTTCGGATGCGAAAACCGTTTACCGCGGAACATTCAGAAATGTCGGGTGGTGTGAGACCCTAAGAGCTATCGTGGCGCTCAATTGGCTAGATGATGAGCCAGTTCCCGCCTTTTCGGGCAAGACCTACAAAGACCTGACAGGAAAATTGATGGGCGCTGATCCTTCAAAGGATCTTTCAGAGGAGGTGGCAATCTTTCTCGGATTAAAGCCCTACTCGGCCGTAATCAAGAGACTTTCATGGCTTGGGCTTTTTGGGGACGAGACATTACCAGATGATAAGGATAATCCACTGGATTATCTCAATGTACTGACCCTAAAAAAGATGTCCATGGACAAAGATGATAGGGACATGGTAGTTATGCTCCATGAGTTCGTTGTCGAGTATCCGGACAGAAAGGAATACATAACCTCCACCTTGGTGGACTTTGGAATACCTAATGGGGATACATCCATTGCAAGAACCGTGGGTATACCGGCTGCAATTGCTGTTAAGTTGATTGTGCAGGGAAAAATCGGCCCTAAAGGAGTGCATATCCCAACTAAACCCGAGATTTATAACCCCATCCTCGATGAACTGGAGGAACACGATATAAAATTCAAGGAAAAAAGAACGCCTATTTGATTTTTCTAAACGCTCCATTAAGAATGTCCAATCCCTCGTTCAGTTCGTCCTCTTTTATCACAAGTGGGGGTATGAATCTTATACCTGATGTGCCACATGGGAGTAAAATAAGGCCGTTTTTGTAACAATGCTTCAATATCTTATCGGTTTCTTTTTCGGCTGGATTTTTGGTCTTTCTATTTTTTACAAGTTCCACTGCCTGCATCAAGCCGATACCTCTGACATCTCCGATCAATGGATATTTATCCATCATCTCGTTTAACCGGTGGGACACTATCTTCCCCAACTTCTCGGCCCTCTTTAACAATTTCTCGGATTTGATCACACCGATTGTGGCCATGGCCGAAGCACAGGCAACCAGGTTACCACCATAAGTATTGGAGTGGGCTCCAGGAACCCCGAAATCCAACTTCGCGTCAAATACGGTGGCTCCAATTGGCATCCCGGAACCCAGGCCCTTGGCAAGGCAGAGAATTTCAGGTTCTATTTTATAATGCTCCACTGCGAACATACGCCCTGTTCTTCCGAATCCGGCCTGAACCTCATCATCTACCATTATTATCTTGTGCTTTTTCGTGATCCTCCTTATTTCTTGCATGAATTTCTTGGGAGGTACAATATATCCGCCCTCACCCTGAACCGGCTCGATAAACAGCGCGGCAACCTCATCAGGTGGAACAAAATTTGAAAGATAGACTTCATCGAGTATCTTGGCGCACCAGACATCGCAGTCCGGGTATTCCATTTTATAGGCACATCGATAGCAGTATGCATAAGGGATGTGAGTTACACCAGCCATCATTGGGAAATACTTGTTTCTGTGAACCACCTTACTGGCGGTGAGTGAAAGCGAGCCTATGGTCCTTCCGTGAAAGGCCCCGATAAATGCAATAAAGCGGTTATTATTGGTTGACCACTTGGCCAGCTTGATTGCGCATTCATTAGATTCGGTGCCGCTGTTCGTGAAGAAGACCTTTTTATCGAACTTTCCAGGTGTGATCTTTACGAGCGTTTCAGCGAGTCTGTTCTGGACATCGTAGTAAAAGTCGGTTCCCGCAAAATGCATCAGCTCTCCAGCCTGCCTTCGTACAGCCTCCACGATCTTTGGATGGCAGTGTCCTGTGTTGACCACGCTAACCCCACTTGTGAAATCCAAGTAGATGTTTCCGTCCACATCCTCCACGATTGCCCCTTTGGCACGCTTAGCTGCGATGGGTGAGGTTTTTGTGACTGTTGCTATGAATTTTTTATCCTCGGAGATGATCTTTCGTGCCTTGGGGCCTGGTGGAGAGATCTTTATTCTTGTCTTTTTCTGCATACACTCGACCTCCACAGCGTAGCCCATGTATATGATGGGGAGATAAAAGATTTGTGTTCAATCGGCGCAAGTGCAAAAGGTCTTTGCATGTTGATTTTACCCCGATTCGGATCGGTCACATTTTTCCAAATGAGGTCAGAGGAGAGGTTAAAATTATAACAAAATTTATAAGGATAAAATCTTATAATGTAATCAATGATTAGGAAAAAACTAACTAAAAAGGAACAGAACACGCTTTGGAGTTTGATAAATTATCCAACATTGAACGACAAGGCTTTAGCAAAGAAAACACGTCTGAACCTGTCCACGATTACAGCTATAAGAAGAAGGTTCAGAGAAAAGGGATATTATCAGACGGTGAACATACCGAATTTTTATCGCTTAGGCTATGAATTGTTGAGCGTGGAGTACGGTCCACTCAATGAGGCGGTACCTATTGAGAAGAGGATCAAACAGTTCAAAGATTTCATGGAGAATGATCCGAACTCTATTTTTTCATTGATGAGCAGGAGCAACGGAATTGTGCTAAATATAGCAAAGAACTATGCTGAGGCTAATCAACACTATGAGAAGTTGGAAATGTTCTTCACAGCCCATGATCTTACCGATGAAACAGGTTGGAAAAAAGCTATATTCCCATTTCAAACCTCTTTGTTCTGGAACTTCTTTGACTATTCTCCTGTAATTCGCTATTCTTATGATATCAAAAGAAAAATCAACCTCCAGGAATTCTCATCCGATAAGGATACAAGAGTTGTAAAACTGAGCAAGAAAGAGAAAAAGGTTCTATACGGTTTGGTGAGATACCCCGAGGAGTCCGATAACAGAATCGCAGATAGATTCGGTGTATCACGCCAAGCAGTCTCGAACATAAAGAAGAGGTTCAGGAAAGAGGATTTATTATCAACGCGAAAAATCATGAATTTCGAGTATACTGGGTGTAACTTGTTAACCTTTGGATACACATTTTTCGGTACAAGGGCACCGATTGATATGAGGAAAAACGGTCTTGATTATACGAAAAAGAGCCTTCCAACGTTCCTTGGAATCTCCAGCAACTTCGAAAATATAACGTTCATGGCCACAAAGAATTATCTCGATTATGAGAAATTAAAAGAGAAACTCCTATCGTTCTATAAAACCCATTTATCCATGCCAAAACCACCTGAGATACTGTTATTCCCGGTGGAAGATCTTTATTATCGTAAGAATCCGACATTCCATAAACTTTTAGGAAAGATCGTGGGAATGGAGTAAAAATAGCGAGGGTTATCTGCAATTGAGCCCTTGTCTTAGGGAATAGAAATTTTTAGAGGATCACGTCCACTTCCCTCTCCAAATGGTTCAGTTGACTGCTTTCTAGGATAGATGGGTTGACGGGGATTATAAGAATCGAATTGTTTACGGCCACTTGGTCCCTCAGAGACTGTATCAATCTCAGCACGGTTATGAAATTGTTGTTGGTTATCAGGTACTCAATACCGGAGAGCAGTATCAATCCCTTCGTGTCTCTTCCAAGGAACTGCTCCATCAATAGGCTCAGCCTTTCCAGATTTTTTGGTCGAACGGTGTCTTCCTTGCCTATGTTGGACAGCCAATAAATCTTCGTATCACCGAAATTGAACCTGTTGCGCAATTTATTCGGGAAATCTCTCGTAAAGACGATTGCCGAGTGCCCTTTGCCCACAGCCTCTACTATGAGGCTATAGGGTGCATCCGCGATCTCGCTCTTTATAAGATGCGTTCCTCCCCATTTTAGACTATCCATATCGATACCCTTATCTTCCTCTTTTGCTTCGACAGGTTCCTCAACTTTTAGCTCTTCGGGAGCTCTTTTCTCCACCGAAGTTCCACACTTCTCACAAGCCATCGCGCCCTTGGGAAGCGATGCGCCACAATGGAAACAGCTCTCTCCCTTGACCTCCTCTTCCTTCTTCGCATACTCCTTGCAATTGTAGCAGTACCATCGTTTGTACTGCTCGATATAGCTCAATGGATTTCCACAAGATCGGCAAATTTTCGGTGGCTTTTCTTCTGGCCCAGCCAATCCCAATTCCTTTTCGATCTCCTTTTTAACCTGCTCATCATCAACCTTCTCTGGCTCGGTGATCACAGGAGCAATGCTAATTGTGAAATTCTCGCCCTCAGCGTTCCACTCGACGATGTAACCTTCTGCCAACTCCTCGGTGACAAAATCAAGGGTCTGAGATCGTGTCTCGCGGACTATAAAATCCTTCCTCCCGTCCAAGATATTGTAAAGCTCATCGCCGGTCTTGATCTTTGTATATATCTCTTCCTCCACCTTCAAATCCATTTCCTTCCGCATCTCCTGGATCCGCCTTATCATCTCTTTTGCGAAGCCTTCAGATTTTATTTCATCTGTGATCTCTGTATCAAGGAAAATCAGTCCACCTGAGAACTCCTCTCGTAGAACACCCTTTGGCAATGTCTCCATGAACGAGACCATGTTCGGCATGATCTTTACCTGCTGCCCTTCTATACCTAGGCTGTACTCACCTTTCTCGATACCTTCTTTGATCCTCCTCGCGGACTGGTACTGGAGCAGGGCTGCGATTTTACTTGCCCATTGCCTGAAAACAGGGCCTATGACCTCCATATTGGGTTTAACCTCTAGTTCCATCCCCTTCCATTCGTCCCCCATTCTCACCAGCTCCAGCGATTTAGCATTGGTTTGACGAAGGATGACGCTCTCCATAGCCTCCACAGCGTCTTCCACCTCTGGCGAGTTCGTTTTTACCACAACGAGTTTCACTGGCCATCTCAGCTTTATTCCGGCCTTCTGCCTGGCGCTGGCAACTCTTTCCACGATCTCGCGGGCCATGTCCATCTGGGTATTCAATTCCGTATCAACCAGAGCCTTATTGAACTTGATCGCAGGTACCATAAAAACTGTGGGCATTTTTCCATCTAGGTTTTGATAGATATCTTCTGCCAAATGCGGCGTGATGGGGGCCAATAGAATGGTTACAGTTAATAGCACTTCGTGCAGGACTTTATGAACGGCCAATTTATCTGGATCCTCGCTTTCCACCCACGTTCTGTCCCTAACCAGCCTTATATACCATCTGGAGAGGTCTTCCAATATGAAATTTTCCAAGGCACGACAAGCCAAATGTAGATCATAGCTTTCCATGGCCTCCATCACATCCTTTTTCAAGCTCTCAGCCTTTGACAGCAGCCATTTATCCTCGAGTTTCAAATGTTTTCTTAATGATCTGAATGATGTTTTATTGGGCTCGAACTTGTCCAATGCCATGTATGTTGTGCCAAACACATAAACATTCCATAATATGTTCAGAGTTCTTTTCGCATTTTTCACACCTTCAGAGGAAAATGATAGATCATCCCAAGGTGCAGATGTCTTCAGCAGGTAGAAGCGCAGTGAATCTAGGCCGTAATCCTTGACTATATCGAAAGGTTTTATAATATTCCCGAGGCTTTTGGACATCCTTTTTCCCTGATCATCCAACGCCCATCCATGCATGAGGACGGATTTGTAAGGGATTTCGTCAAAAGCGATCACCCCGGCACCGAGTTGTGAATAGAACCATCCCCTGGTTTGATCATGCGCCTCCGTTATCCATTTGCATGGCCACCATTTTTGAAATTCTTTGTTCTCCTTGGGAAAACCCAGTTGTGCCCAAGCACATACCGCTGAATCGAACCATACGTCCATCACGTCAGAAACCCGGTTCATAACGTTGTTACATTTTGGACACACAAACGTTACAGCGTCGATCCACGGCCTGTGCAGATCCATGCCTTCCTCATAGTTCTTACCCTTCCTAAGATCATCGATTGCTCCGATCACCATGATGTTACCGCACTCACATTCCCATACGGGCAATGGAGTGCCCCAATACCTCTGCCTGGAGATGCACCAATCCCTTGCATTGGATACCCAATCGCGCATTCTTGAGGAGCCTGCCCAATCAGGATACCAAGATATATCCGCTATTTCCTCCAACATCGCATCTTTTATCTCGGTGATCTTTAGGAACCATTGATCAGTTGCTCGATAGATAACTGGGGTTTTACATCTCCAGCAATGCCCATATCTATGGGTTATTTCATCGCTATAGAGCATTAAAAGTTTACTCTCAAGTTCTTGAATGATGATATCATTTCCTTTCTTTAGTTCAATATTCGCGTGCTTACCCACCTCTTCAGAGAACCTCCCATCCTCTGTGACAGGGCAAAACGGTGGGATATTGTATTCTTTTCCAATTTCGAAGTCCTCCGGGCCGTGGCCTGGTGCAATATGCACAATACCTGTATATTCTGCCGTTACGGTGTCAGAGAGCAGCACTTTATGTATCCATTCCCCTTTAACAGCCTGATGAAACTTCACCTCCAGAAAGAATGGATGTTTGTATTCCAGACCTACAAGCTGGCTCCCCCCCAAAAGCTCCAGCACCTCATAATTTTCGGCACCTATCAAGGCCATCACATCATCAACCCTATCCTCCAGGAGGATAAGGACCTCCTTTTTGCCTTTTAAAGTCACCCAAACCCGTGCATAAGTAAACTCGGGATTCACAGCCACAGCCAAATTTGCAGGCAGAGTCCAGGGTGTGGTGGTCCAGATGAGGATCGACTCCTTGTCCTTACCTTTTAGTGGGAACCTGACATAAATTGACGGGTCTGTTTCGTCCCAGTACTCGACTTCAGCCTCTGCCAACGCGGTTTGACATCTTGGGCACCAGGTCAACACCCTCTGGGATTTGACCAGCAGGCCCTTCTCATGGGCCTTAGCGAGAGTCCACCACACTGACTCAATGTATTCATTCGTTATAGTAAGATAGGGATTTTCCCAGTCCAGCCATATTCCAAGCTTCTTGAATTGTTCCGCCATCTTCTTTTGGAAATCCAGGGCGAAATCTCTGCACTTATTGACGAAGACATCGATACCCATCTCTTCTATCTGCCGTTTATCCTTTATTCCCATATCCTTCTCTACCAAAACCTCGATAGGCAGGCCGTGCATATCAAAACCGGCCTGATCCCTGATATTGTACTTCTGTATCCTCCGGTACCTGAGTATCGTATCCTTTAGTATCTTGTTCCAGGCTGTTCCAAGGTGAATGTAACCGGTGGTGTAAGGAGGACCATCGATGAAGTAATAGTTCTTGCCTCCTTTGCAGTGCTCCTTGGTCTTCTCGTATGCTTTGTTTATAATCCAGAACTCTTGGATCTTCTCCTCCAATGCAGTTGGTTGGTATTTTTTCTGAGCCTTTTGAATCATGACTTTCCCACAGTGTTTTTTGTACTTCTCCCCAATGTTTATATCATATTTATTACTTATTAAGAGTTTCCGAATATGGTGTGTAATATTCTTTTCATTTCGTTTATATATTTACTACACAATTATCAATCTTCTATAATAATAGTCGCATCAACTAAGCATTTATTATACCCGATTCATATAAGGGTAGGATATATATGACCACGACAGCTATAGTCGGAACCCAATGGGGTGATGAGGGCAAAGGCAAGATCACGGATTTCTATGCTGAAGACGCGGACATCATTGCCAGGTTCCAAGGAGGAAATAACGCGGGTCATACGATTGTAGTGGAAAATGAGGTCTACAAGTTCCATCTTTTACCCTCAGGTGTGGTTAGACCTGAGAAGACGGTTGTCATAGGAAACGGTGTCGTCATAGATCCAGAAGTGTTGCTCAGCGAGCTGGAAAGTATCGAGAAGAGAGGTCATAAGGTCACTAACCTCAAAATCAGCGACAGGGCCAATGTGATAATGCCTTATCATAAACTGCTCGATGGTGCTCAGGAGCAATCCCTGAAGAATGGCCATAAGATCGGGACCACAAAAAGGGGAATTGGTCCAACTTACAGCGATAAAATTGGCAGATACGGCATCAGGATGCATGACATAATGAATACGGATGATTTAAAGGAAAGACTTGATATCCTCGTGCCTCTAAGGCAGAGGATGATGGCGGCATACGGTAGCGAGGCAACAATATCTGAGGAGGAGCTTTTCAAAACCTACCTTGATTATGGTAAAAAACTATCAAAGTACGTAACAGATACTTCTGTATTCATAAACAAGGCGATAGATGAGGGAAAGAACGTGCTATTGGAGGGTGCACAGGGCGCTATGCTTGATGTGGATTTTGGTACATACCCGTTTACCACTTCTTCTCATACCGTTGCCGGAGGGGCATGCATAGGCTTGGGAATCGGGCCCAAGAAGATCGATAGGGTGATAGGCGTTGTTAAGGCCTATACCACGAGAGTTGGTGGCGGTCCTCTTCCAACGGAGCTTTCGGACGAAATGGGAGACCACCTGCTGAAAAAAGGAGATGAGTACGGTACCACAACTGGTAGGCCAAGAAGATGCGGTTGGTTGGATTTGGTGGTGGTGAAACATGCATGTCGCATCAACTCCCTGGATGCGGTCGTGATAACGAAGATAGATGTGCTTGGCGGTTTGAAAGGCCTAAAAGTATGCAAGGCCTACGAATGTGATGGCAATATTACCATGAATTTTCCAGCGAGCCTCAAGGTTTTGGCGCGGTGCAAACCGATTTACGACGAGCTAAATTCCTGGGAGGATTTTACGAAAGATGAAGGAAATGAGATGGCAAATAGGGGCTATGATGCCTTGCCTAAAGAGATGAAGGATTATCTTGCCTACATTGAAAACAGCCTGGGAGTGCCCATAGAACTGGTTTCCTTGGGGCCTGGAAGGCAAGAGACCGTGGACTTGCGGAAATAAATGATTTTTTCTACCAGCTACATATCATCCAATTCCCTAACCATTCTGCATGATTTACAGAGCATATTTAAAGTAGGCTCCCCGCATTCTATACATTTTATCAGCTTTGCCGGTGGAAATGACTTAATCAGCGCATCAGCTATCGAATCAGAACTTTGGAGAATGGCATGTCTCGTGCCAGGTGTGTCTTTTTCTAAGTTGTTTATTATGTCCCTGTACTTACCCCTTAAAGCTCTCTCAGAATAAGGGCATTCCCCGCCATAGAACTCGATATTGTTCAGCATTGCGAAAAGATAGCTCTCTTTTTCAGGTATTAGCCTCAATGGTTGTATTCTTGGCACGAGGCCTTCTTGTATCCTATTATGCGGCCCCAATCGGGCGAGCTTGGCTATGTCTCCTCTCATGAAATTCATCACGATGGATTGCGCAGTATCGTCCAAATTCAAACCCGTTGCCAGCATCGTCGCTCCAAGTTCCTTGGCCTTTAGATTAAGGCATTTCCTTCTGAAAACGCCGCAATACGAGCACGGTGTGGTCTCTATCGGAAGCTCTGCTATCTCGTCCATGGTAAAGCCTATTATGTCCTTGAAGCTTGTTATATGATGATCTATGCCCAAAATCAAGCAGTTTTTCTTGGCGCTCTCCACGCTCTTAGGTCTGTAATTACTTATTCCTTCATCCACTGTAATCGCGTGCATCTCGAGGTCCTTCCTGTTTCCCAGAATCTCGTGCAGCATATGCATCGTCACAACGCTGTCTTTCCCCCCAGATATTGCGATAGCCAAAACCTCGTCCTTTCCGAGGTTGCACTGCCTTCTCAACACCCTCTTCACCCTCCTTTCAAAGAAATCGTTGAGGTGCCCTTTACATAGATGCATCCCGCTGTATCTTATGAATGTGACAGCTTTCTTTTTACATTTATCGCAAGGCTTCATGGCGCAGGGGAAGGAATTTGCCTTATATAGAACTTAGGATAATATTACTTATCAGAGATATTCTCGTGACCCCTGATATTCGGATTTTAACCACCATAACTGTGTTTTTCAAGTATTTTGCTGTCCAGGGGGTGTCAATCACCAAAACCCTTATATCACCCCACGCTAATCTATGAATATATGGAAAATGACACCGTCTAGGGGGAGAAAATGAAGGGGGAACCTCACACAGAGGCTGTTGATCGTGGCATTGCGACTGGGAAACCCAACACCACCATACCCCTGATGATAACGATCATTGGAATTTTCTGCTATCTAGGGGTGGTTTTACCGTCGGTTTTTGATTCATCCACCAGTTACTTCTATTATTCTATCTTTGATAACCTTCTCATGATTGGAGGAGCCGCCTTGATCGGATTGGGCGCGTATTTCTGGTTCAAAGTCAGAACAAAGGTTTTTCCAGAGGAGGAAAAGAAGTCTCTCGACCTGGCGTAAGCAGTTTACTCTTTTAAAAGGCGTTTAATTTCCAGGAGCTGACACATTACACAGTGATTTGGTGTCAGGGTTGTATTCTTCCCGAATCGTTCACCTTTCAATACAGGGCACTCGCGATCTTTCTCCCATATGCATAACATTTCTAAAGAAGTCGGGATTGGCAGAGTGTCAGCTTGTTCTACCAGTGATTCCCCGAATGCTATGGCATCTTCTATCTGTTGGTAAAAATCAGGAGGTAACACGTTTTCGCTGAGGTCTTCTTGGGGAGAAGGTACAGCCTCAGCCTCCTTTTGCTCAGAAACATGCGCTTTATGCTTCCTGGCCTTAACTTTTTTGGGTTGTGCAACTAAAACGCCCCCTTCAATTTTGCCTGATATCCTCCTCTCTTTGGTCCTTTTTTCAAGGCTTGTCGCTTTATCCACGGCTATTTTCTTCAAGCTGCCCCCTTCTTCAACCGAATATTCAAGTGATGGTGCAATTATCTCTCCCTCGCTCGTCGCTTCACTTTCCAACTCACCTGAGATACGTCTCTCCACAACCCCTTTTTCCATCTCAACATCATCATTTTCTATTACTTCCTCCACCGCGGGGACACCAACGTTTTCAGGTACAGCCTCTTCAGATGATGTGTCTCGTTCCGACAAAATTTGCTCATCAAGTTCTTCGATAATTTCATTTGATAACTCTCCCACCTCCTCCACACCCATTTTATCCTCTATCATTTTAGAATAGCCTACTTCCTCGTGAATAATGCTCTTTTCGGCGTGCTTCGCATGCTTTAGATCTTTCAACGCCTTAGCACTTTTCCTCCATATGTCCTCTTGATATGATTTAGCGAGTTCCACGCCCTCGGGAGTTATGGAAACAGTGAAATTGCTTGGTCCGACCCATTCCACGGTGATGTAACCCATCCTTTCCAGTGATAAAATCTCTTTTTCCAGCTCAATGTACCTGATGCCCCTTATATGATGGAAAAAAACCTCCCTATCCGCCCCTGTATAACCTCTTTTCGCCACGATGAGAACGATTCTTTTTCCTAGCATAGAAGTCATCAAACTCCCCCATTCAACGTACAATGATGTACTTAAGCCTATTAGGATTTTTTGCTTATCGATTGCAAGATATGAAACAAAAAAGTCCAAAAACCATTATCGAAGGGTAAACCGGGTCTTGAGGGGGTTAGAGATTTTTCACCTCTATCACGATTTTTGGTAATAAATCCTCTGCCACACCCTTTATAATCCAATCCGATATGAAACCGGTCAGGAACGTCTCCTCCAAGTTGATCTCCAGCACCTTTGCCCCGCTCTCCTTTGCTATCACGGGTATGTGGGACATGGGGGAGACCACAGCAGAAGTTCCTATGACCATCATCAAGTCACAATCCTTTGCCATCGTATAAGAACTAAAGAGGGCCTGTTGAGGTATAGGTTCTCCGAAAAGTACCACATCCGGTCTCAGCGTATAACCGCATTCACATCTGGGAGGCATCTGCTCCAGATAATGGTTTATAGGATAGCCCTTTTTGCATTCCATACATATCAAACTGCGGTTGTTTCCGTGGAGTTCGAGGACATTCTTGCTTCCTGCAGCCTGATGTAAGGAATCCACATTTCCAGTGATAATGCCACTAACATAGCCTGATTCCTCTAGCTTTGCCAGGGCGAGATGAGCCTTGTTGGGCTTTGCAACGCGTATCGTATCTATCATCTCCTTGAGCATCCTCCATACCTTCTTTGGGTTTTCTTTGAATGCCTGAACATGGGCATACTCATCAGGGTCGTACTTTTCCCACAATCCACCCTTTCCTCTGAAAGGCGGAATGCCGCTTTCAACAGAGATACCTGCACCTGTCAAAGCCACTACATTTTTGGATTTTTTAAGCTCTCTAGCCACAATATTTATCAGTTCATGTACCGAATTTTTAGGCATAACCTCGTTTTCCATATTTCTTCCTTTCCCAAGTGCTTGCCCGATCTTGAATACTCATAATAATCAGAGCAGGTCTTCGAGCTTCACTTCTCTATCCTCTAGAGTTGTCTTAACTATGTGCCTCGTTGTTTTTGGAGCAAAGATCTCCTCGCTAAGCCCCATATCGATCACATCGCTTCTTTCAACCTTTGGACCCAATAGGATCCAATGATATCTACAAGCCATCATGTTCTTTACCGTATTCTCCATATTATTATAATCTACGGGATATCCCTTTTCTCTGAACACATCCTCGATCCTTGCCAGCTCAGAATATTTTTGCTTGATATCCTCTTTTTCATTATTAGAAAAGAGCAGATAACTGGCGCGTTCATCGATATGAATCAGGATGCCCAAAGCATTTTTTTCCTCTATCATTTTGTCATAGCCTTTAAGCAGGTTGGCGTACTTTTCGAAGGTCTCTTTTATTTTCGCATCCTCTTCGATTTTCTCCACCCTTATGCCCTTTTCCCTGATTTTTTCGATGATATTGGGGGATGGATTCCCTTCGATAACCCTGTACCACTTTTCAATCTCCAGGGAGCTCGTATAATCTAAAAGAAAAACGGACACCTTTTCGTAACCCATGAGTCTCAGGGCATGAAGTCTGTGATGGCCGTCGAGGATCACCATGCTGGCCTTATCCACGAGTATGGGCTTCTTCAACACACCATCTTTTTTAATTTCCTCGGCCAGGGCTTCAAGAAGGTCTTCTATGATCTCCTCATGCTCCTTCAGCTCGTTGATTCCTAGAATGATAAATGTGTAACTCATCTCATACGCCCTTTTTCGGTGGTTTTGAACCCTTTTGATAGGTAGGGTGGGTGTATGGTCTGTGGTAGTAAAAAATTTGTGTTATCCGTGGGATTATTTGAAAAACATCAGCGCTTCCTGAAAGGCACGGCCAATAAAGTCAGCACAGGGAATATCTCTAGTCTTCCCACCCACATCTCGATTATCAGAACCACTTTCTCATATGCATGCATGCTTGAATTCGTAATTCCGACGCTCAGTCCCACATTACCCTCCGCAGAAGCAACCTCGAATAGGGAATCGGCAGCAGAATGCCCTCCAGCCATGAAAATTAGCGCTCCAATGCAAAGTACTATGATATAAAGGATGGCGTAAAGGGTCGCGGTACGGATCTCTTCGACTGGATATGTGTTCTTGCCGAGCTTAAACGGAATGACTGCCTTCCTGGAATAAAGGAACTTCTTCACAACCCATGCCACCGCATAAATGATGATAACCACTCTAAACATTTTTAAAGCGGATGAGGTGGAGCCGTAACCACCGCCCATAACCATTAAAATGCTCATCATGAACTTTGAAAAATCGTCCCAAGCGGCAATTTTGGCGGTAGAGAAGCCTGTTCCCGTGAGGGCG
>JAZGAR010000194.1:0-6135 GCA_036475875.1 Thermoplasmata archaeon | reverse complement strand
ACTTTTTACGGCTGATGGTTGAGGAGGGGGTGGGAGTGGAGGAGATCTATCAGCTTGTGCATAATCTCTTTGGTAAACTCTAAGCTGCTTTGAGTATCTTTGTTGATAAGGCTCTTCAAACACTTCTGGAAAAATAATCTGAGGAGAGGGTGAAGGTCTATCAACTCGTGTGTAATCCCTTTGGTAAACGGGGCGATCGGGGTATTCTGGTTGGTAAGGTTGTTCATAGACTTGCCTAGAAGGTGTCTCAACGTATGAATTAGGATATTGATAGGTTCGTGTGGTCTGTGCTTCTGATCCCCTTCGTCTTATACCAACAACCAGAGCCACGAGAATTAGAGCGATTATTATAACTATTGCAAGCCACGGTATCCCAATACCTCCTATGTTGATTGGAGACTGGAGAAAAAAGTTTTGCTCGTCTTCACTGCCGACATTCTCACCAGGTCTAACATGAACATAGTTCCAATGATAGGGGAAACCAGGATCGTCCGGGTCCAGGAAAAATACCATCATGGTGTAGGTCTCATCATTAGGCAGAAATTCTGGAAGGATAACATCCTGTGTGAACTTATCATCCTCCACAGTCACTAAATTATAAGATATGGGGAATATGGATGCCCAAGGCTCCCATTCCAATCCTGTATCAGATACAACATCCTCAAGGGTGTACTCACCTACCAGTACCCACGCGAAAGCATAATAACCCTCGGAATCTAGCATGCTTGCCGTAACAGTTGTTTTTCCACCGATTTTCAGAGGAGAAGTTTCTATAACGATGCTTTCATCCGGATCCCCAAAAAAACTCTCGCTGGGACTGCCGCTGGAAATAAACATATAATCATTATCCCCCCTGTAAACGAGTTCATCGTCGGTATCGCCATGTTCCCCTGAATATTCCTTTTCAAAGGGGGATTCAAATTCGACTTCAACCGAACCAATGTCCTCAGGTGTCATAAACGTGATCGTGAATTTGGCATTCGAGTCTGTAGTCCTAGAACCGCTGCTTATAAATTCTTCATCAGTGTGGATATAGTAATATATCGGTTGGTCAGGCAGCGGAATTGTCTCCTCGTATGCGATGTACTCCAGGGTTACGGTCTCCCCCAGCCCAATTTCACCGGCATTTTCTTGGTAGATCACCTGAAAATCTGCGTAAGGCGACGGTTCTTCGATATCCGAACCAGGCTCCTCGTCACTGAGATAGATGTGCCCATAAAAATTCTGAGCCTTTCCTGAGTACACTACGGTGCCTTCAATCCATATAGAAGAGGAGGAATCATGACTGATGGTAAAGAAAGACTTGCCCTCTGAATCTGTGGTGCCTGACCTGGAACCCTCCTCGTCATCGGTTTCATATTCGAAATCGATTTCTGCGCCCTCGACCGCCATACCATAAATATCGGCGACGCATAGCTCGAATTGGGCGTGGCTATCAGTGATACTCACTCTGTGATACCAGACGGAATAGAAGCTGACAACTATGTCGCCACCATCAGAATCTTGATCATCGTTATACTCCGCCTCGGCACGAATGTATATGGATGTGGACTCAGTAATGGTTAGGCTGACTGTATAGCTCGCCTTGAACACACCTATACGGGGGTTTGTATACTCGATTTCCTCTTCACTGGTAGTCAAACTGAAAGAGTCCGGCTTAACCTTTATCCCGTTGTTTTCCACGGTTATGGTCATATCGAGGGTATCACCCGGAAAAGCTACGATATCAGATGATGGGTTATCGTCAAATTCAAATTCCACCTCCAAATTTTCTTCTCCAACTATCCAAACCAAATCGTAATCTGCATCTTCATCATATGAAAAATCTATTTCATTTTCCTTGCCCAATGTCGCCTCGGTACTAACCATAATGTAATCACCATCGCTTTCCATAATTGTGAAGCTACCACTATATATCCCTGTGCCGACTTTTTCGACGGTGATTTTCCTCTCGTTCGAACCGTATTGGCTTAACGTTACTGTTGGAGAGGTATCGGCATCTTTTGGTTGGCCTTTATCAAAAACCCTCACCTCTACAGCCACATTATCTCCCACTTCGTTGCTGTAGTCATCGTCTGGACCTTCCAGAAAAAGGAGAACCTTCATAGAATCACTGGTGGCGCAGACTGTGGGTATAAGGCCCATTACAAAGAACAATGTCATTGTCACAGCAAGTACCTTCCTCATATATATCACCAGGCTCTTTATGGTTCTATTGATATTTAAACATTCTCTTTAGGGCGGTGAAGCGCATGTAAAAGGGGAAAAATAAAATGAAAAAATAACTTTTAAAAAACCTACAAGCCAGATAAATCAACGTTGTGACAACCAGGGAAAAATTCATAAGTTCATAAGGCTTTCAACACGGTCGTTGGGCTGAGAAAAGATGAATTTCGAGCTGACAAAAGAACAGGAAATGATCAGGAAGATGGTCAGGGAATTTGCCGAGACCGAAATCAGACCAATAGCAGCGGAGTACGACGAAACCCAGGAGTTTCCTTGGGAGACTGTCAAGAAGATGGGAGAGCTGAACCTTCTCGGCTTGATATTTCCTAAAGAATATGGGGGAGCAGATGTAGGTTACATTGGATACGCTATTGCAATTGAAGAGATCTCACGCGTATGTGGTGCTCACGGCATCACAGTTGCAGCGCACAATTCGTTGTGTTCAAATCATATATACATATCCGGAACTGAAGAGCAAAAACAGAGGTTCCTCACACCACTGGCCAAAGGCGAGAAGATCGGTGCCTGGGCTCTCACAGAGCCTGGAGCTGGCAGTGATGCAGGCGCCACAGAAACAACCGCTGTCTTGGACGGAGATGAATGGGTTCTGAACGGCTCGAAGATATTCATCACACATGGTAGCGTAGGGGACATCGCGGTCGTGATCGCAGCAACAGACAAATCCAAGAAGCACAAGGGGATAAGCTCTTTCATAGTGGAGAAAGGCACACCAGGCTTCTCGTCCGGAACAAAGGAGAACAAACTGGGTTTAAGAGCCAGCGATACCGCGGAGATGGTGTTCGAGGATTGCAGGATTCCGAAAGAGAATCTTTTAGGTCAGGAAAACAGGGCGTTCTACGACACAATGCAGGTCTTGGACGGGGGGAGGATAAGCATCGGGGCAATGGCTCTCGGCCTTGCACAAGGTGCGTTGGACGAGAGCATCAAGTACGCCAAGGAAAGGGAGCAGTTCGGAAAGAAGATAGCCAAGTTCCAGGCGATACAATGGATGATCGCGAACATGGCTTCCGAGATTGAAGCCGCGAGGATGCTTGTTTACTATGCAGGTTGGTTGAAGGATAAGGGCTTGAAGGTCACGAAAGTCTCGGCAATGGCGAAGATGTATGCCTCTGAAGTTGGGATGAGGGCCGCAACAAAGGCGATACAGATACACGGCGGTTACGGCTACACCAAGGATTACCCAGTGGAGAGGATCTTCAGGGACGTGAAACTGACTGAAATCGGTGAAGGTACATCCGAGATACAGAGGATGGTCATTGCGAGGAAGTTGGGGCTGTAGATTAAAATCACTTGTTCTTACAATTGTAATAATTTTCAATGGGCGCAACCGTTAAAAAGCCATGAACCAGAAAGGTTGCGGTTTACCAATAATTCAACAACAAAAACACCGCGTATATCGCGATAAAAACCCCGCCTTGCCATCGCTCTAATCTTCTTCCCGTGAACATGAAAACCAGTAGAAGAGCGGCCACGAAAAGCATGATGGGAATGTTGATATAAAGAAGCGTAGAATCCACAGCTAGATCGCTCACAAGTGAAGCTGCGCCTATAACCCATAAGATGTTGAATATATTACTACCGATGATGTTGCCTATGGATATCCCTTCATGTTTCTTCAATACCGCTACAAGGGAGACAGTAAGCTCTGGAACCGAGGTGCCGAAAGCAATAAGTGTCGAGCCAATGACTGTCCCAGGAATTCTAAATGTGAAGGCAATGCTCACCGCCGAATCAACCATAAGCTTTGCTCCTAAAAATATTCCAAAACAGCCGATCACCAGCAAAGTGATCCTCTTGGCAAGGCCGTTTTCTCTGGTTCCAGAACACTCGCTCTTCTCCCTTTTATTTCCTTTACCTGCCTGGATTTTGTTCTTTCTGAATAAGAAAACGAGATAAATCACGAAAAGAGCCATTAACACAAGCCCTTCCCACCTTGCCACTCCACCGAAAATAAAAATTATGAAAACCAGAGACACGCCCAACATGATGAGGCCGTCCCTTTTCACCTTTTTCACCTTTATCGCCCCGAACATCAGGCAAATGCCAAGAACCAGTGCTATATTCGCGATATTGCTACCAACCACGTTCCCAACCGCTATTCCTCCTTCGCCTGCGTGCGAAGCATAGACCGAGGTGCCCAGTTCGGGTAAAGAAGTGCCCATTGAAACCAGTGTAAGGCCTATTATCAGCTCGCTAACCCCAAAATGCCTTGCTATGAACACCGCGCTACCCACAAAAAAATCGCTACCCTTTATTAGGATAGCCAGACCTAAAACGAAGAGAATTATATTAAAAAATAGTTCCATCCTCTACCAACCCAGTCTTATCAACTTGATCCTTCTGGGTGTTCTTCTCCATTTGCTGAGAAACGAAATAATGCACCTTCGATCCCCATGGTGTATTCCTTTATGGGTCTTCCTTTCCTTTTTTGTTTCCTTCATTTAAATTCCTCTATAAATTTCATTTATTTCCTTGAAAGTAGCTGGGTTAGTACCAAACGAACCGGTTTCATCGATGATTCCCGGATATTTATTGCTGATATGGTATCGCATGTTTAACTCTCAATTCTAACTATTCACTTACCTCCATATATAACGAGTGCGGGATATCCATGGGACATCCCAAAAAATCCCCTAATCTGAGATTTTCCATGACCGCGTTAACTACTTATACCTCGAACAGGATTTACGAACATGAATCAAGTCCAAGGGAGATTCCGTTCTACAATTGAAGACAGGATTCTGTTACATCTCCTGGATTTTATTAAATGGAGAGATGAAGTCGAGGTTCCTCAAAACATAACCCAACAGGGAATTTCTGAGGGTGTGGGAATCAAGAAAAAACACATTCCCAGGTCTTTGAAGGCCATGATTGAGAAGGACCTTGTCTCAGGAAGAACCGCACATGTGACTGGCAAGCCTCAAAGGATGAAGACCTATTCTTTGACTATTAAAGGGGAGGAAAAAGCAAGAAGGCTAAGGAACCATGTAAGGGACATTACAATAAAGGTGAGGGATGGGTCCAGGGATATCAAGGAGATGGCGATAAAGGATTTGGGGGATCTTCTTAAGGATACTTACTCTCTGGCTGAGGTGCTCTCTCATATTTCATCTGATGGTATTTTTAACATTGAAAAAGTCAAGGAGACGAGAGAGGAAGAGAAGAAAGAAACAAAACGGGACGACTTAGAGATATACAAAAAGGCCCTTGCTCAGGTATGGAAGGATGGAAGGATGACCAGCGATGAGAGGGACATTCTGCATATTCTAAGGGATTGCCTTAACGTTTCAGAAAAAGAGCATCTGGTTATGGAGGAGAAGATACTGGAGAATGCGGAGAAGAGCGCTGACAGCAAAGTTATTGGGGTTTACAAAGTGGCGTTGGAGCAAGCACTGGCGGATGGGAAGATCACTGAAGATGAGAGGGCCATACTGGAAAAGATAAAAAAGCGTTTCAATTTAAAGGATATATAATTGTCATATTTTTGTGATAAATGGTCCCGACTCCCGGTGTTCAAGCTTAAGACCCAATTGATGTAAAAGCATAACTTGAACACTAAGAGTCGGGACTACGACTGCTCACATAAAAAAGAAAAGTAGTCCCGACTCCCGGATTTGAACCGGGGATCTATGGATATCGGCCAAAGCTTCAGCAATCGGCTACGCCGAAACACATACTACAGTCCATCGCTCTAGCCAGTCTAAGCTAAGTCGGGATACAAGTATATTATAGTTTACGACGAATATAAACGTTGTCTACTTGCAAAAAACCGCCAGGTCTTTTTGCGAGCAAGAGGAAACTTGCTTTCCTCCTTGAGCTAAGTGGGGTTTTTGGTGATATGGTTCCTCATGCATAAGGCTTTATAAAGATTTTTCGCAGTTGGTGACC
>JAZGAR010000193.1:0-3163 GCA_036475875.1 Thermoplasmata archaeon | reverse complement strand
AAAACACTTAGAGATAAGTATCATAAAACTGAGATTATCGTCACCCATGATCTCCGCATCTCAGAATTTGCTGACAGGTCTTTGACGATTATCGATGGCCTCATCACTGGCCAGGAAGATGAATTTGAAGCCAAGAGGAAGGCTAAATACGAGGAATTCCAGAAGGCGTTTGATATGCCACTTACAGAGCCACCTCCTCCACCTGCACAACCTTGAGATAGACTTCTTCCAAACCTCCCATCATTTATTTATATCTTCATTCCCCTTTTGGTCACGCGATGGTTATGGGAGTTCCACAATTGACTCTTTCGGAAAAGGCTATGCTCCATCTCTTGGATTTTAAAGGTTTGGAGGACTGCTTCGAGTTTCCAATTGGCGTGACACAAAGAGAAATCGCCAACTGCATCGGAGCGCAGAGAAAGCACCTCCCCCGCGTCCTTCGGAAACTCGTGGATAAGGGATTCGTATCCGAAAGAAGAGCACGCGTAAAAACAAGCTCGCAGCGCATGAAGGTGTATCTTCTCACTTGGAATGGGATTTCCAAGGCAAATGAAATAAAAAATTACGTCGGGAACGGGATAATAAAGGTGAGGGATAAGGATGGGAAAGTTGTTGAGGTGAATATTAAAGATGTCAACTCACATGTGGAAGGAGATTTCACTCTGTTGGAAATAATAAACAACATCT
The DNA here is from genome assembly GCA_036475875.1 of Thermoplasmata archaeon. Taxonomy (GTDB): domain Archaea; phylum Thermoplasmatota; class Thermoplasmata. The sequence continues at coordinate 2,476 of JAZGAR010000193.1, read as the reverse complement.
CTGAAGAGGAAACCTTCGAGGGCATCTTCGAGGACATTGAAGATGAAGGAGTTTTTGAGGAGATGCCGGCAAAATACGAGATCTATTGGCACACCCTCCTACAAGTCTGGAAAGACGGAAGGGCCAGCGTTGATGAGGAAGAAATACTCAATGAGCTTAGGAAGATATTGAGAATCTCCAATGAGGATCACATAAAAATGCAGGAACGGATCATAAAGTACGCGTATCCAGTTAGAAAGAAGCTCTTGGAAATCTACTCTGCCGCTTACGAGGAGGCTCTGAAGGATGAACAAATCACCGAGGATGAAAAAGCCATCTTGGAGATCCTAAGAGAAAAGCTCGGCATAGATGAGAAAGAGCAAATAGAATTGGAGGGCGGATAGATGAAAAGGTACAAAACCCTTATACCTCCCTCCTGTCAAAACAAAATCAAGGTGCTGCCATGAATGAGATCTTCGAACCGATAGTCTATTACAAGGACAGCAGAGACATGCATGATGTAAAGAACAGCTCGGTGCACCTGATTGTCACCAGTCCCCCATATTTCAACACTAAGGATTACAGCAAGGACAGAAGCGGCGCAGATTTGGGCAACATAGACGACTTGGATATTTGGCTAAAAGAGATAGGGAAGGTATGGAAGGAATGTCATCGAGTTCTTTCACCAGGGAGGAAGATGTTCATCAATATCATGAATCTGCCGATAACCGTGAACAATACTTTTCGGTCTCTAAATCTCGTGGGTAAGACCACGGACCTTTGTGAGAGCATGGGCTTCATTTTCAAGAGGGATATTATCTGGCATAAGACGAATTCCGTTAGGGCACCCTTTGGCAGTTATCCATATCCTGTGGGAATCCTCATAAACAATATGCACGAATCCATTTTGGAGTTCGAGAAACAAGGCGATGGAAGAGGGAAATACGGGCATTTGACAGAGAATGATAAAAAAGCTTCGAAATTACCTAAAGATTTCTGGCTGAAATTGAAGAACTCGGATGTCTGGGTCATGAAACCGTATAAAAGCGGCACAAGGGAGCATTTGGCACCCTTTCCAGATGAATTGCCCTATCGGCTGATAAAAGGCTATTCCTACGTTTCTGAGACGGTACTCGATCCTTTCTTGGGCATGGGCACCACATTGAAGGTGGCCAGATGTTTGGGGAGGAGAAGCATTGGTTACGAGATCAATGAGAGCTATAAACAGCTTATAGATAAGGCCTTTAGTCAAAAGATGTTGGTTGAATTTTGAGCTTTTAAATCACTGAACCGTACCCTCCAATCCGCATTCTGGGCAAGATATTTTCGCAGGTCTTGCAATTCCCACTATTCCGAAGACCTTTTTGCACTTGGGGCAGGTCACCTGCTCGATTTGGATGTCCTGAGCTGGTGGTTCAGCAGTAAACTTGACCAATTCGATGAGCTTCCTTTTTCGAGTTGCAATACCCACGATGAGTAAAACTGAGCCAAAAATGGAGAATATTGCACCCAGTGAGCCACCTATGGTTGGCATTTTCTGAACTTCGTAGTTGTTCTCATCCCAGTTTGTGACGTTATTTCCGAATTTGATGGTAACGAACACCTTTTCTTTCAGCTCGAAATCCTCTTCCTTTGTGTAAGCCTCAATCTCACCATTATCCAGCTCTAGAACAAATATCTCGCCGGATTCATCAATGCTGGTAATCTCGCCCACATACCTTATTGTCTCGCCTCCCATTACATCCTCCATGCTGAAGGTGTCCTTGGTCTCAAAACCCACCATTGGCCATAAAAACAAAACCATTAAAATCCCGAGGGCGAGGAATACAATGCCTGTTCCCACCAAGCCACTTCGCATAGCAACACCGAATCTACAAACTTTTGAAATAACTTATGGCTATTCCTATATATAATGGTGGAGACGAAGGCATATATATTTACTTTTCCGCAAAGAGGGAGGTAAGTTAGCATATGTAATAATTATACCCCCCTAGATATGGAGGAAATGCCTCTCTAACACCTAATAATCGCCTAAAATTCCTCAATTCTCGAAATCAAAAGTTTTATATAGAAAAATTATCCTATATACTTTCCAGCATGAGCAGAAAGGAGGTTCTTTCGAAGGTAAGGGAAGTTCTGATCCATCTCGGATTTTCTGTGTCGGAACCGCATTCAATGAGAAGCATAAGTTTCGATATCGTCGCGAGAAGGGATGATGTCCTATTGATAATTAAAATCCTCGGAAATGTGGATGCATTCAACAGGGATAATGCCAAGGAACTTCAAATCCTGGCAAACCTGCTTCAAGGCTCACCTATCATCTTAGGATTAAAGAATAGCACCAGTGACTTAGAAGATGGTGTAGTGTACTTCAGACATGGCATCCCTATTATCTCATTGGGAACATTCAAGGACTTCTTTATTGAGGATGTGCCGCCCTTCGTGTTCGCCGCTCCTGGAGGATTGTACGTGCATATGGATGGCGAGCTGCTCAGGA
>JAZGAR010000192.1:0-4076 GCA_036475875.1 Thermoplasmata archaeon | reverse complement strand
AGACGACAACCCCTTTCTCAATTTAGTGCCCTCCTCCAATTATCATTTCACCAACAATCCCTATATAACCTAAAGTATATAAGTTATGTGTAGCAAAATTACATTTTTATATCAGTGAATTACATTTGTTTTATATACACTTAGGAAGAGATTTTGATTGTGACTTGATTTGAGCCTGCAAAAAATTAATACCATAAGTTGTGACATGCTGAATCAATGGTTCATCATGAAAGAATTACCGAGACATGTGGGCCTCTAAACGAGGTAAAAAATGTAGTCTTCACAGGTGTAGGCATCACGACAGAGAAAAAGAGAGGTTTGAGTTGAAGTCAAACCAAAAAAAATCCGTAAAGATTATAAGGTTATAGATGCATATTATGCAAAGATACCATGGTCGCGATAGGAGCGGAGACGATACGGAAAATAAAATTGGCCCAGAATGTTGTAGAGCCGCATATCATAAACATGATAATGAACTCCGATCAAGCCAGATGTCCTTACAGATTGCTGATGGCTGGGCAGGCAGAGACGGATGAAACGAAAGAGATCGTGACAAATATTGCCAGGATGTTGTACAAGAATGACTTACTTACCGGACTGGACATATCCCTTTCCGATGAGGAATCATTTGATACAATCCTGTATGCCTTTGGATATTGGGGGGGAAAGACGCTCTACAAGCACGGAAACGAAATATGCAGGTGCGAGAATAAGTGCTACTGATTTTTTTTACCCCGGGTATATTTTTTAACTCTCTCGGTGAAGATTTTAGGGCCAAGAAGCGAATTGCTGACCCAAAATTATCGTCCATGATATTTTTAAAGAGAGCTTTATAATGTTCAGAGACTATAAACTTTAGATGAGGTGAAATAATGCGCGAGAAGACAAAAGATTTTGATCTAGTGGAGGTTAAATCGATAAAGAATTATTCAAGCGTAATATTAACTTCCAAAGAATTCAGAAAAGGCAGAAAGCGATGGAAAAAAAGATATGGTTCATGAAATATTCAAGGATTCTTTTGATGAAAATTGTTTAATGGGAGATCACATTCTAACTCATGTCGAAATTATCAAACAAGATACTTGAAAGGATAGCTTTATAATGACATGTGGGCATTAAATTTTAAGGTGAAAGGTATGTATGTCAGACTCTATAATATCGAATCTCAAACACCCCCCATATTGGTGATGAGGGAAGTGAGGAAGGAAGGCTTCGATTTGTACTTGCCCCTGTTGTACAAGGAATCAAGTATACCCTATCGTTCTACCTGAGGATCATTCATCTTTTAACTTCACCGTCTGCACCATTGTCAATGTTTTGGAGATATGCGTGCTGTACTTCTCCCGAAATTCCAGCAGGAATTCGTTGAATGCGTTCATGTCCTTGAATTTCATTTTTATTAGAAGATCGTACTCGCCTGTAATCCCATATATACCCTTCACATGCTGGTTTTCAAGAATTTTGCTATCGAGATAGCGTTCCGTGGTGCCGGATATGAGCATGAATGTGGCAAAGCCCTCGTCTATTTTATCATCGTTTAGTTTGATTGTGAATTTTTCTATCACTTCATTCCCAACCAGCCTCTTGATTCGCTGATGCACCGTGCTTGGCCTTATACCCGTGGCCTTTGAGATTTCTCTGATACTAGCACGGGCATTATTCTTAAGCACTGTTATTATCTTCAGGTCCCTTTTGTCAAGCGAATTTTGAATCACAAAAGGCAATTGTTCCTATTATTTATTAATTTTTCGGACATTGTCCATAATATAATAGTAATTAATCAGATTTGTACATAAATTTTAAGAAAAAATATATAAACTTCTGATGCATTGGATTTTCATGGTGATAAAATGAATTACGACATAACGGACATAAATCTCTCAGATTCAGGAAAGTTGAAGATAGAGTGGGCGGACAGGCAGATGCCTGTTCTTTCGCTGATTAGAGAAAGATTTGGGAAAGAGAAGCCTTTGGAGGGGTTGAAAATAGGGGCATGCCTTCATGTCACATCTGAAACCGCGAATCTCGCAAGAACTCTCAAAGAGGGAGGTGCTGAGGTGGCGCTATGCGCCTCCAATCCATTGAGCACCCAGGATAATGTGGCAGCTTCCCTTGTCAAGGACTATGAAATACCCGTGTTCGCACGCACTGGAGAGGACAACAAGACCTACTACGAGCATGTCCACAAAGTGCTGGATTTTAAGCCGAATACCACGATGGATGACGGCGGTGATCTGGTATCAACCTTGCATTCCGAGAGGACCGAGCTATTGGACGGCATGATAGCCGGCACGGAGGAAACCACGACAGGGGTGATGAGATTCAGGAGTATGGAGCGGGACGGCGTGCTCAAATATCCTATTATAGCGGTCAATGACGCGGACACAAAGCACTTCTTCGATAACAGATACGGCACAGGTCAGAGCAGTATAGATGGCTTCATGCGAGCCACGAACGTACTGATTGCAGGTAAGAATTTTGTGGTCGGGGGCTATGGATGGTGCGGTAGAGGCACCGCCATGAGGGCGAAAGGCATGGGTGCCAATGTGATCATTATCGAGGTCAATCCTCTTCGTGCCTTAGAAGCTGTTATGGACGGTTACAGGGTCATGCCCATTTCCGAGGCTGCAAAGATAGGGGACATTTTTATCACAGCCACGGGAAATAAAAACGTCACAAGAAAGGAGCATTTCGAGGCGATGAAGGACGGTGCCATAGTAGCCAATACCGGTCATTTCAATGTGGAGCTGGACATACCTGCTTTGGAATCCATTGCCACGCAAAAACGCAGGCTCAGGGATCATATCGAGGAGTACACATTGAAGAATAAAAGGCACATCTACCTCCTTGGAGAAGGTAGGCTTGTGAACCTTGCCTGCGCAGAAGGACATCCTGCTAGTGTGATGGACATGAGCTTCGCTAATCAGGCCTTGACAGGTGAATACATAAAAACTGACGGAAAAAAGCTGGAAAACAAGGTGCACCCAGTGCCTGCGCGTATTGATAAGGAGGTTGCAAGGCTCAAACTGGAATCCATGAACATACAGATAGACACATTAACTCCAGAGCAGACCGAGTATCTGAGAAGCTGGAAGACAGGCACATAGGTGTGAAGTCTGTTCATTGAGCCATGATATCATTTTTACCCGCCCTCCACCCCCTTCTCCCCCCCCATTAATACAAAATTGGAGATTAGATCATTGGGGAATCTTAACATTCATGGAGGACCATCTTCTAAAACTCCAACCACTCCATAATTCTTTTTATGCTCTCCTCCTTAGGTCCAAAAGTGTTCACAACGAAATAAAACTCAGGTGCGAACTCATTCACTTCTTCAAAACTCTCTTTTTGAGCCACATATATCTCCCATCTCCCGTCCGATATGCCCTCTTTGGAATCGAACCTTTTTGTTAGGCGGGACCTCACCTCCTTCTCTGAACAGGTAAATTCGATGCATAGGAATCCTGCCTTCGCCTCCTTCGCACTTTCAAAAGCCTTCTGTCTCTGCCATTTCTTTTGGAAACAGGCGTCAAGGACAACAGAATTGCCCTGCAAAAGAAGCTTCTTCCCTTCTTCGATCATATGAAGGTAAGTTCTCTTTGTGAATTCCTCGGAATATATCCCTTCATCAAATTTCTCGTATCTGTGTTCCTTTGGTTGGATTCCCACCAGTTGTTTTCTAATTTTGTCAGAGGTGAGAATCGTGAATTCTTTCTTGTCTGCTACCTCGTTCATGATCGTGCTCTTTCCGGAGCCTGTGAGTCCGCATGTGATGATCAGGTAAGGCGATGCCCTATTCATTCGCATTCTCCTCCTTCACATAACCATTTGCAAGGGCGAAGTATCTCTTGGCTGTATTAAGGGCGTTATCCTTTTCATCCTTGGGAATATGCGGATCATCCAACTGGAAACTGATGACCTTACCTCTGACATAGGCACGATATATCTTATAGAAGGTGAGTATGTCATAGAGGTGGTTATCATTGGAATATCGGATGTAGGCGTCTATCAAGACCTTGGATAAATCGTCTCGACCGTGAAGATCCAAGTCCATTGCCAAAAATGCTATGTCAGCT
>JAZGAR010000191.1:0-11751 GCA_036475875.1 Thermoplasmata archaeon | reverse complement strand
TATTTATCGTGGGAAGCTCCTGCTTTTGACGGGGGTTCACCGGTTACCAACTATAGAATCTACAGAGGAACAACATCCGGTGGAGAGATTTTCTTAACAGAAATAGGTGATATCCTGTATTTCAATGATACCCCTGTGACCAATGGATTCAATTATTATTATAGAGTGACTGCTGTGAGCAGTGTAGGTGAAGGACCGCAATCGAACGAAGCCAGTGCAACTCCTGCTGCGGTTCCGGGAGCACCAACAGATTTATCTGCCACACCTGGCGATTCTTATGTGAGATTATCATGGGTTTCTCCAGGTTCAAATGGCGGCTCCCCGATCACCAATTATATAATCTACAAAGGTACCACATCTGGTACGACTACTCTCTTTATTGAGATAGGGGATACCCTAAGTTACGATGATACCACTGTGTTCAACGGGGTTACCTATTATTACAAAGTGAGTGCCAAGAACGCAATTGGGGAGGGACCATCATCAAATGAAGCGAATGCTAAACCTTATGGACTGCCTTCGTTACCACAAAATCTGCAGGTATCCTCTGGAGACTCATATGTAAACATATCATGGGAGGTCCCTGCTTCAGATGGAGGATCTTCCATTACCAATTATATCATCTACAGGGGAACAACATCAGATGGAGAGACTTTCTTAACAGAAATAAATAACGTCCTGTATTTCAATGACACCACCATAACCAACGGTGTTGTCTATTTCTATAAAGTGAGGGCCAAGAACGCAGTTGGAGAGGGACCCTTATCTGATGAGGCCACTGCTACACCCCTTGGGTCGCCATCTGCACCCCAAAACCTGCAGGCTTCGGTAGGTGATTCCATTTTGAATATTTCATGGGATACTCCCATCTCAAACGGCGGATCTTCAATTATTAAATATAGAATATACAGGGGTACCACATCAGGTGAAGAGACCTTCCTTGCCGAGGTAGGTGATATTTCGTATTACAAAGACTCCGGTTTAACTAACGGTATTTCTTATTATTACAAGGTAAGTGCTGTAAATGCCATTGGTGAAGGCTCCCTTTCCAATGAGATAAATGCAACCCCTGATATAGATTCTGATGGTGATGGTATCATCGATTCTGAGGATGATGACGATGATAATGATGATATTCTGGATGAAAACGATGCATTTCCATTGAATCCTGAAGAATGGCTTGATACGGATTCAGATGGGATAGGCAACAACGCGGACACAGATGACGATAATGACGGTCTTTCAGATGACATGGAACTGGAAATGGATACGGATCCTTTGAACCCGGATTCAGACGGTGATTCGCATCTGGATGGAGAGGATGCGTATCCTCTGGATCCTAATAAATGGAAAGAGTCTAAGGAAGCAGACATGACCTTGATTTGGATCTTGTTATTGTTAATAATTATTGTGGTTATTATCGTTCTTATGCTCGTTTTGAGAAAAAGAGGCGAGAGGGCCAAAGAAATGCCTGCGTTTGAAAAGGAACTACCACCTCCACCTGGTGAAATAAAGGAAACTGTACCCGAGGGAGAAGAAACAGGTTCAGCTGAATGGGAAGAAGAACCTAAAGGAGAGATTGAGGAAGAGGAAAAAACTGTAAGTGAAAAGGGGAAAGATGAGGTAATTGAAGACGAAGAGGACCTTCCAGCCCTTGAAGATACGGATGAAGAAACATCGCCTTAATATAACAATCAAAATAAGTAAGCGGGCCTGCCGGGATTTTCATGCATGCTATGCATTTTGAACCCGAGTTTAGGGCTATCCCCATCCGAAAAGATGGACACCGGAGGCCCCAGTGATATCCATTCTAGTCTGGGCAGCGGTCTGCCCAGATTGCTACACCACAGGCCCAAAAGGAGTTATTCCTCAAAGAGACTTGGTGCCCCAGTATTGGGTAGAGGAGCCTTTTCCTCTTTCTCCTCTTTCTTGGGCTCTTCTCTCTTTATGAACTCGGTATAACCGCACTTTCCACAGGATATCCGATTTGAATGCTCCGCCAAAAACACGCCATCGCCACACTTAGGACACGTCCTTTTTTTTCTAATGAGAGTATTATCCCTGATCTCGTAATGCTCCACCTTGGACATCTAAGCCCCCTCTTTCTTCTCCTCTTTCTTCTCCTTTTTCTCCTCAAAAAGGTTGTTCCTTTTCAACACCGCCTTCGTTTCCATCTGGAGGACATCATCCTTACTCTTGTAGACCTTGGCATAGCCGACTGTCTCTGGCTTTCCAAACTCAGGTTTCATGTTGTCTATGACTAGTCTGTCCTTCTTAATTTTCAACAAAGATGCTATCTCTTCTCTAACTTCTTGCCGGTTTGGCGTGATTTTTTTTGGATGCGAAACCTTGAAATTCACCTCCAACCTCCCTATCATTAGATTTTCCTTCTTTGAGATTATTTCGACTTCCATATCCAATACCTCTGTTTCATTTCATCTTTGAAAGCACATCCTTGACCTTCATTTTGGCTTCATGCTCGTCCAACACCACCACAAGGCCCCTATCGGGAAGACCGTACACAACAGCCGTGTTGTCAGGTGCCAGCCAAACACACGGTAGGGTGGCCAGGTCCTCCTCACCGAAGACCTCTATTCTCACATTATCTTCCCTCTGATACGCCCTTTCCACAGCCTGCCAAAGTTCTTTGGTAATCGCCCCAGGAGGGTTATCCACGTTAATAACGATTTGCCCAATTTCTTTAATTTTTGCCTTCATATCCTGAATATCGCCTCTCTGAACCTTGAAATCCACAACTGCAATATCTGGAGTTATCCCCATTTTATAGAGGGTTAAAGAGCATTGGTCACCAACAGTTACAACCTTCTCAACATTTTTTAAGATGCTCACAAGCTGGTTCTCGTCGACCACCTCCCCCAAGGGATTTTTCAGTTCATCTCGAAGCGCTATCGGCAGTCTCAGGGTTCCTTCGATAGCAATAAAATCATCATCTGACCTTGAGCGCGTACTTCCCATTTGCATCAATACCCACTTTCTTGGCGATTTCGGAGCGTGAATGATTGACCATTATCAGGTAGCCCTGCCATTCTCTCGAGGTTTTCTCACCGCATCTTGGGCATCTGTCTTCTTCGATGATGACCCGGCAAGCCTTACAAGCCCTTAAAGTTGTCATGGTTTCATCCCCTTATATACATCAACTCTCTTTACCATTTTTCCTCCCCCTTTTTCCTTTCTTTTTCTTTTTTACCTTCTTTGGACCTTTTCCTCTTATATCCTCTTCAATCCATTCAAATTTTCCTAGAGCGGGTTGTCTCATGGTCAGACCTATCTTGCTCTCTCTGGGACTGCGTTCGTTGATGCTAACCGCTACAACTCTTGCGCGAGCCTCATCCCCCACCTTGAGATCGCGCCTGGAATCTTTGCCTGTGAGCCTTGCATTGGACACATCAACATCTATACGGTCATCCATGACCTGGCTGATATGCAAGAGACCATCCAAAGGTCCGAATCTCACGAAGGCCCCGAACTTCAACATCTCACAGACTGTGCCATGTACAATTTCCTGCAGCTCAGGAACGAATATTAAGGCATCGTACCTCACGCCTTGATACACCGCACCATCACCGTGAACTATCCTTCCGTCCCCCATTCTCTCGATATTGGTTGTGAGCACCGTTAAACCGCTGCGCTTACCGAACTTCCCTTCAAAGTTATCCTGCGTCAGCCTTTCAACCACTTCATCCAAATTTTCTGTGAGCTGCTCAGGCGGTATTCTCACCACCTCTTCTCTTGTAACCAACATATACATTTTCATTCACTTCCATGCTATTTGATTATAATAAATACTTTATCCTCAACCTGCAATGGTCCACTGCACTATAAAGGACGCGAACACTAATGAAACTATCGACATCAACTTCAAGAGTATGTTCAATGACGGGCCAGAAGTGTCCTTGAATGGATCACCAACAGTATCCCCCACAACAGCTGCCTTATGCGGCATGGAACCCTTACCTCCGTAATGGCCTGCTTCGATGTACTTCTTGGCGTTGTCCCAGGCTCCGCCAGCATTGGCCATCATCACGGCCAATAAAAATCCCGTGACAAGGGCACCTACAAGTAAACCCCCAAGGGCTTGGGGACCGAGAAGCAAGCCAACCAAAATAGGCATGATAACGGCCGTCAGGCCTGGCAAGATCATCTCCCTTTGTGCTGTCCTTGTGCTTATATCAACACATGATGTGTAATCAGGCTCAGCTGTACCTTCCATCAAACCTGGAATTTCCCGAAACTGCCTTCTCACTTCCTCAACAATCTGCGAGGCGGCTCTTCCAACTGCCTGCATTGTCATGGCGCAGAATATGAACGGAAGCATACCGCCCACAAATAAACCCACGATAACCGCCGGGTCGGTGAGGGTAATGTCTGTAATGCCCGCGGCATCCGTGTATGCTACAGTCAGGCCCAGAGCTGTAAGAGCCGCCGAGCCTATGGCAAAGCCTTTTCCCGTGGCTGCTGTGGTGTTTCCCAGGGCATCTAAAGCATCGGTTCTTCTTCTCACATTCTCGCCGAGTTGCGCCATCTCGGCTATCCCCCCTGCATTATCTGCCACTGGACCGTAAGCGTCGGTGGCCAAGGTAATGCCCAGCGTGGACAACATACCGACTGCGGAGATGGCTATTCCATAAAGTCCTGTGAAGTGGTAGGACAACAATATGGCGCCTCCAACCGTGATTATCGGGAACAATGTGCTCTTCATGCCCACTGAAATCCCGGTGATTATCGTTGGACCTGCGCCGGTGATGGAGGATTTTGCCAAATCTCTCGTGGGGCGATAACTATCTGAGGTGAAGTACTCTGTGCTCATTCCTATTATTATCCCGGCGACCAGGCCAGAAAGAATCGCCCCGAATACGGAGATATTTTCCCAGCCTAGAACCAGATAGACAGCTAAGAATGATAAAATCGTGACGAGAACGCTGCTCGTATAGATACCCTTTCTCAGAGCCTGCAAAAGAACCCGCTGCTCTGCCTTTTCCCCTGCTCTCACAAAAAAGGTTCCTATCACGGAAGAGAATATCCCAACTCCTGCGATAACTACCGGTAAAATCACAGCGCTTACAGGCAGATCGCCGTGCCTGTACGCCACATAGCCCAAAGCCATGGTGGCTATTATCGAACCTACATAGGATTCATACAGATCCGCACCCATGCCTGCAACATCGCCCACATTGTCCCCAACATTGTCTGCAATAACCGCAGGATTTCTGGGATCATCTTCAGGAATGCCTGCCTCGACTTTTCCCACCAGGTCTGCTCCCACATCTGCGGCTTTCGTAAATATTCCTCCACCGACCCTGGCGAATAACGCAATTGAGCTCGCTCCCAAGCCGAAACCCGCGATTGCAGTGGTGATCGTACCCAAATCATCCCCTAAAATACCTGAGAAAAATATGTATATCAAAGATAGGCCCAACAGGCCCAGTCCCACAACCGAGAGGCCCATCACGGTTCCGCTGGAAAAGGCGATTCTCAAGCCCTTGTTCAAGCTTTGTCTGGCTGCCTCAGTTGTTCTCACGTTGGCCTTTGTGGCTATATTCATACCTATGTAACCTGCAAATGCTGATAAACTGGCCCCCAGGACGAAGGCGATGGTGGTCAGAGGGCCAATTAAAACTGTTAACACGAATATCATCACGAACATGAAGTACAGTATGGCCCTGTACTGCCTCTTCAAGTAGACCATGGCACCTTTTCTTATTGCATTGGATATCTTCTGCATCTTCTCGTTGCCTGCATCAGCCCTCATGATCCTTCTTGTGAATAAGAGGGCGAACAAAAGCGCTATGAGAGCAGCGATCAACGAGAACATTATGAGAGTTTGCCCTATCATGTACGATTCCCCATTTAACACCAAAGAAATCCTGATTTTGTGCGGTTATATCCTAATCCATATATAAAATTAACTTATAGATAAAATAATGGATTGTTGAACATGGATAAATATTTTTATCCTTATGATCTCCCGGATGGTTTTTTGGGCGATAGAAGGGAGAAGGAGAGGGATGGAGGGCGGGTAAAAAGAGGATATGAATCGGCAATGAGCAAGGATAAGGAAAGAAAGCTATAAATAAAGGTTCAAGTATTATCCGATTCAAGAAAGGGTATGACGGCCATAGCGGTGGGGCTACACCTGGTCTCATTCCGAACCCAGAAGTTAAGCCCACCAGCGTTCCTTGTTGTACTATGGTGCGCGAGCCCATGGGAAGCTGGGATCGCCGTCAGCCACTTTCTATGGGATTATTAATAGATTGGATTGAAATAGATAATTTTTCCTCTTTTTTCTGATGGAAGATTTATAGAGGGTAATATGGATATTAGTAATCATAGAACCCTTTGCCTGTCTTCCTTCCCAGATAACCGGCATTGACCATCTTTCTCAAGAGCGGGCACGGTCTGTACTTCGGATCCCCAAAACCGCAGTACAGCACATCCATGATATGCAGACAGGTATCCAGTCCTATCAAGTCAGCAAGTTCCAATGGCCCCATTGGATGGTTCATCCCGGTCTTCATAACTTTATCAATCGCTTCCTTGGTCCCCACACCCTCCATGAGGCAAAAGATGGCCTCGTTGATCATGGGCATTAGAACCCGATTTGATACGAAGCCTGGAAAGTCGTTCACCTCAACAGAAATCTTGCCAAGCTTTTTTACAAGTTCCATTGTGGTCTGGATAGTCTCGTCACTGGTGGCTATTCCCCTTATTATCTCAACTAACTTCATAAGAGGCACAGGATTGAAGAAATGCATGCCTATGAACTTGTTGGGTTTCGAGGTTGCTGCGCCAAGTTCTGTTATGGATATGGAGGATGTGTTACTGGCGAATATTATCTCCGCCTTGCACAGCTCTTCCAGTTCCTTGAAAACTTTCTTCTTCAATGTGGCATCTTCTATCACTACCTCCACAACAAAATCCACATCCTTTAAATCCTCCATGTTGGTGGTGCCCTTGATTCTTGAGAGGACTGCATCCTTTTCTTCTGAACTGATCCTTTCTTTCTCCACACCTCTATCGAGATTTTTGATTATTCGTTTCATTCCTCCTTCCACGAACCTGTCCTCGATGTCTCTCATCACAACATCGTAACCTGCCTGAGCAAAAACTTGGGTTATTCCGTTGCCCATCACTCCTGCACCTAGAACTCCTACTTTCTTGATCTCCATCTTCTTACCCCCGTTATTCCAATTCAACTATCATGGCAACAGCGTTTCCTCCACCTAGGCAGAGGGTTGCCAAACCTCTTTTTAGTCCCCTCTGTTTCAGAGCGTATAATAATGTGACAAGCACCCTTGCACCACTGCACCCTATCGGATGACCGAGGGCAACTGCCCCACCATGGACGTTGAATTTCTCAAGCGGTATTCCAAGTTCCCTGCTCACCGCAACCGATGCGGAAGCGAAGGCTTCATTATGCTCAAAAAGATCGATATCGTCGATGCCAAAACCCGTCTTTTCCATGAGGGCGCGAACTGTTGGTATGGGCGCCTCCATGACAAGTTCTGGTTTCAAGCCGCCAGTGTTGTAATCCATGATCTTGGCCATTGCCTTGCAACCGAGCTCATCGGCCTTATCACGGGAGGCAACTATCACAGCGGCACCACCATCGCTCAATTGTGAAGCATTCCCAGCGGTAACGAGACCGTCTTTCTTGAACACCGGCTTCAGCCTTGCCAACTTCTCTAAGGATGTGTCCTCTCTCGCCCCCTCATCGGTATCGAATATTATGGGCTCGGCTTTTCTCTGGGGGACTTCTACAGGAACTATTTCCTCCTTGAATTTACCATTTTTTATGGCCTCTACGGCCTTTTGATGGCTACTTAAAGCGAGCTTGTCGGCATCTTCCCTTGTGACCTTGAATTTCTCGGCGATTATCTCGCCTGTCATACCCATGTGAAAATCGTTGTAGACATCCCAAAGACCGTCGTAAACCATGGCATCTATGAGCTTTCCATCACCTAGGTGATATCCACTCCTTGCATTCGCGAGAAGGTACGGTCCGCGATTCATATTCTCCATACCTCCAGCAATGATGATATCTGCATCCCCTGCCTTGATGGCAGAAGCCGCTATCATCGCAGCCTTCAGGCTTGAGCCGCATACCTTGTTGACCGTGAATGCTCCGATACTAACAGGCAAACCGGCATGAATCATGGCCTGTCTCGCTGGGTTCTGTCCCAAACCAGCTGAGACAACGTTGCCCATTATCACCTCGTCCACTGCATTTGCATCGATGCCAGCACGTTTTACAGCCTCTTTTATGACAATGGCACCCAATTGCTGCGCAGGAAGATCACGAAGGGTTCCGTTGAACTTCCCTATTGCCGTTCTAACCGCACTTAATATGACAATTTCTCTCACTGTTTTCCCACCTTGACGCACCGATATCAGGCTATCCCGATATAAATTTTATTGGGAGTGAGGATGACTTTCCCATGATTGGAAACGAAATTCGACATTTTTATGGATTTGGGCTATCTGCCAAAACATTCATCCCTATCATTTGCCTTTGCAATTTTTGATGATCTTTCCCAATATAGATTTATTAAACGGATGAAAATAATCCGGATATTTCGTTTTATCTCAACTGGAACAAAACCATTAAATATACAAATGAACATATGAACATTTATTCATATAAGATGATCGCATGAAAAAAGATATCTGTGAACACACGATAATCGACAAAAAAAGCGTCGAAGCAATAAAGAAAATGATGTTAGACCATGACACAACTGGCAGGCTAGCAGAGACCTTCAAGGCCTTGGGGGATCCCACTAGAATAAGAATCATATATGCGCTCTCAAAGAAGAGGCTGTGCGTCTGTGACCTTGCTGCGGCATTGGGTATGTCTCAATCTGCTGTATCTCATCAACTGAGAATCTTAAGGAACCTCAAGCTCATTCGGTTCGAAAAGAGGGGGAAGAGCGTGTATTACTCGTTGGATGATGACCATATCCTGAGCATGTTCAATAAATGTCTGGAGCATGTGAACGAATAAAAAGAGGAGTGAAGCCTTGTTGGAAGCATGTGGAATAGAATCGAGCAAGAAGCTAAAGGTCGCTATCGCATTGACCTCGGCCATTCTATTCGCTGAGATCATAGGTGGAATAATATCCAACAGCCTGGCGCTTTTAACAGATGCCGCGCATGTTTTTATGGATGTACTAGCTCTGGGTTTGAGCCTATCGGCCTTGACCATCGCATGCAGACCTTTGGATGAGAAAGCTACTTTTGGATACCATCGCGCAGAGATATTTGCTGCCCTGATAAACGGCCTGCTTTTGGTGATAGTGGTCATCTTCATCCTGAGAGAGGCCTATGACCGATTGGTCTCACCACCTGAGATCAGAACGTATGAAATGTTGGTAGTTGCCAGCATAGGTTTGGTTGTGAATTTATTCGTAACGTTTACCCTAAGAGGGCATCATGACCTCAATATAAGAGGCGCATACCTTCATGTGCTAGGTGATACGCTTTCTTCATTCGGGGTCATCGTTGGTGGTGTATTGATCATATTGACAGGCTACTACATCGTGGATCCAATTCTCAGCATCATAATATCCTGTGTGATCGTATACAGTTCCCTGAGGTTATTGAAGGAATCTGTGGATATATTGATGGAGAGAACACCAAAACATATCGATATTGAAAAACTCAAGGAAGGAATCCTCAAGATGGAGGGTGTAAACGGTATACACGACCTCCATGTTTGGAGCATCTGCTCGAACGTTCATGCCTTGAATGCCCATTTGATTGTTGACACCATCAGCGTGAAGGATACCGAGAAGATCACATCCGAGATAAACAAACGACTGCTCCAGGACTACAGGATCAGCCACACCACATTGCAATTTGAATGCAATGAATGCAGCATAACTGGGGTGGGTGATTCAAAGCGGAGTGAGTGAGCGCATCGGGGGGATTTTGATTATATGAATCGATCGGATGGGAACAAGGGAAGAGTATACATACTCGAAAGTTCATGATATCTGGAAGCGTGTATAGTAAATAAGGGATAAAAATGAGTGAATTTATGGGGGCGTTGGGCTCACTCATATTCATAGCTTTCATAACCGGCCTGATCAGGGGCACGGCAGTATGCACTTTATTGTGCGGACCAAGCCTTTTGAGCTATACGATGAGCGAAGGACGAGACTGGAAATCCGGGGCGGTTTTCGCGATAAAATTCAATATCGGCAGGATAGCATTGATCACCGCCGTGGGAGCCCTTATTGGGTATTTTGCAGGAATACTTATCACCGGTGGATTTGACATACCCCTGATGACGATGTTGGTGCTTGGTTACTTCTTAATTGGCATTTATTCCCTGGTGCTGGGGTTCGTGTTATACAGACGCTCTCGAAAAAGACAACTCGATCCGCAATGTGACTGTAACTCCCACTTTAAATCCGTAGAAAAACTGCGAAAAAAATACCCTAAGCTTTTTGCCAACGAAACCATCGCCCTGATGATTCTCGGTTTGATAATGGGTGTGGCCTGTCTTCTTGAAATAACCTTGTTGGATGCCGTGATTCTTGCTTCGGCTTCGGCCGTATTTGGCGTCTCGTTCGGCATAGCCACCGCTTTAACAGGCGCATTTACGATGTTCATTTTCGGAGTTGGTTCAGCCATTCCTATGATCATACTCAACGCCTCAGCAGGATATGCCTCTTCAAGAGTGACGCCCCAGAAAATAAATTCTTTTGCAGGGATAATGGCGATAGCCTTGATAACCATGGGCTTCTTCCTTGTTATTCGCCAGGGGCCTTTACTGGTTCTCTTGCTCGGCGGTGGCTTATGAGGATTTTTTGATTCGTTAAAGGGTAAAACAGAATATTAAAATATAGTCAACATTATACTCACCCAAAATCGTAAACATATGCAAAATGCTACCCGCATTTTGCAGCTTCTGAAGAGCCGGAGACCCACTAAGTCGCAAATTACTTCGTAATTTGCTCCCGACGGGCATTGCCACGCAAATGCCCTGGGTTGCATATTTACTCGTTCAACTCGCAAACATGCTCCTGTAGTGTAGACCGGTCAATCATTTCGGCCTTTCGAGGCTATCCGGAAATGGCCAGGGACAGCCGAGGACTCGGGTTCGAATCCCGACGGGAGCATTTTAATTTTATTTTAATTATAGCCATGCTCCCGTCTCGTGTTCGAGTTATAACTCCAAAACACTTAGTTCTTAAGCTCGAACACCCGACGAGAGCACCCTATACTATGTAATTTTCGAGCAGGCGCAGGGGAGGTTTCTTTTTAACCCATTTTTTTCTTTGCCGACCCGAAGCCAGCGGAGAAAATTACCTCAAAGAAAAAGGCGGAGCTCGAACACCCGACGGGAGCACAATACCGGTCTCGATACACACAAAATAGTGTCAAATTACTTCAAAATCATGAAAAAACCAAGAGTCATCCAAAAAACCGATCTTACCACCAATTCAAGCTAACTGTAAGGAAGCTGATCAGCTGCACAATGATAACCGTGGCGATGCATATCCCGATGATCAATCTCGGATCTATCTTGAGGGCACTCTCCTCCTCGGAATCGAAATAGCGGATCAAGCCCGCTGCCGAGTGAAAACCCTCGGTCTTCTTGCTCTTCTTGGGTGGTGCCAAGATCTCACCTCTCGTTCTCCCTATTATTTGAGGACGTATTTATAAGTTGCTCCCCTGAAGTTGAATATAGAGGAAGCCCCTCTCCAAAAATATTTCCCCCATAAA
>JAZGAR010000190.1:0-4223 GCA_036475875.1 Thermoplasmata archaeon | reverse complement strand
ATGAGCACATCATCCTCGAAAACTTGATGTTTCCTACGGATAGACCAGTGACATCTAACGGACCAGTGGTTCTGCACACTAAGTCCACAGGAATGCGTCAGCATCCTGGGGAGACAGTGCCGAATGGCACAGTATCCGCCAGTCCTAACCACCAGTCTGATAGATTGGTGGAATGTCGGTTTCAAAATCTTGACAGGAACTTAAAATGGATCGCTTTTTGAGCCATTAGTAATGGTAATTTGAGGCTATCGCGGATTCCGAGAACCTTGGCTTCTCACTGGATGAGAAAAAAGAACCATTGACGAGCATTTCATCGATGAGTTTCTCTCCCAGGGCTTGGAATGCGTTCTCCACATTCCCCCCTGTCATAGCGCTGGCCATGAAAAATGGGGAGTCGTAGGCTGAGGCTACGCTTTCCAACTCAGCCCTTCCAAAAGTATGCTGATTCACAAGATCGCTCTTGTTGGCAACGAAAACACAAGGCATCTCCTTTCCTTCGATGTACAATGAATCTATCCAGTCGTCCAAATGTTCAAGTGTTTCCCTTCTGGTTAGGTCACATACCAGGATTGCTCCTCTTGCACCTTTTAAATAGGTTGGATGTAGAAGTTTTCTGAAGCTTATCTGGCCCATGATGTCCCAGATCATGAGCGTAAGTTGGATTTCTCTTTGGGGATTTGTTTTTTTTATGATGAGCCTTTTTTTAGAGGTCTTTGTCCCTATTGTTAGAAGATAGTCGTCATTGAATGCGTCTTCCACAAATCTGCGGATGAGGCTTGTCTTGCCTACTGCACCATCTCCTAGAAGACAGATTTTTAGTTTTGCAATCAATGGTTTACCCATGCAATTTCCTCTCATTTCTCCTTTTATTGAATGCACCAATTTTCATTGTTCATTTGTAGGTTAGACTCCCGTGCGTACATATTTACCCAGAGACTATTAAACCATTGGGTTTTTATTATCATGTATGATAATTTTTTTTAATAACGTGCATGAGAATAAAATTTGTGCCTTTCAGAAATCTATTTTTTAGGTTATCGATTTAAAACCCATATCAAGCCCGGTTCCCAGGGGAATTAAACGATTTTAATGTGAAGCGAAAAAATATACTTCCTACGGCAAAGCTCAAAATCAACTACCAAATTATCTGGAATGAGAAAACAAACAAAAATTATATGAGCCAGTTCACGCATAGTATATATCGTCCCCAATTCCCAACCTTCCTCGCATGATTTTTCGCGGCTATCTGACTCGAAAATTTTCCACCTAAACGGGATTGGGGGCCCCATATTATTCTATATCCCAACTTAGCTACTGGCTCTCGGAATTTAGTGGCAAATGAGACCCCTTTTCCTGGAGGTGAATTTTTATCATTTTCGTGGCTAGAATTCTGAAGGCCTCGTCTATATTATCCCCGGTTCTCGCGCTGGTAAGTAACCAAGGTGCATTAAAGACCTCTGTAAGGTTCTCTTTATCCGCCAGATCAAAAATTTGCCCGCCAGTCAGATCGCTTTTATTTGCGCAGTAGATAATGGGAATATTTCCATCACATTCCCTATACAATGAGTCCACCCAGAAAATCAGGTTCTCAAGAGTCTCGGGTCTCGTAACGTCGCACACCAAGAAAGCACCGCTTAAACCACCAAGATTGGACCGATTCAATAACCCACGAAAATGAGCACCCCCCATGGTGTCGTATATCCAGAATGTGATGTTGAATTTCCTTTCATGCCCTGGTATCTCTAAAGAGATTTTCTTTTTTGCAACCTTCATGCCCAGGGTGGGGAGGTAGCTGTCGTCGAAGATATCATAGGCATATTTTATTAATAAACTGGATTTACCCACGGCATTGTCCCCTAAAAGGCATATCTTCAGGGTAAGGTTTTCCTCCTCGGTCATGAAATCATCCAGGCCATTTAAAGCACTGAAACAAATTTGCCGTCTTCCTGCCTATCCCGCCCAAACGTATAATAGAATTTAGTCGTTAAAATCCGATCCGATAAAAATATGGATGCTGTCTTACCGTTATACTCAACAGGATGACAAATCATTATATCGGCGAACATTATTCTGGATGCAAAGCACCGAATTTAAAGGACATGGGTTTCCATGGAATTGTGGTTGAGCATTATTCTCTTTATCATTGGATTGGCGATCCTGATAAAAGGCTGCGAATTTTTTGTATCCGGGGCGGCCTTTATAGCAAGGCATTTTGGTGTGAGCGAGCTGATAATAGGTCTCACCCTGGTTTCTATGGGCACTTCCTTACCTGAATTTGGCGCTTCAGTCTATGCTTCCTACAACGGCGATGGTGGGATAGCCGTCGGGAATGTGGTGGGGAGCAATGTCGCAAATATAGCACTGGTCCTCGGCGTGTGTCTCATGCTGAGGCGAATAAGGGTGAAAAAGGTAATGCTGAAAAGGGACGGCCTCATCATGTTGGGCGTCTCTCTGCTTTTTATCTTTCTCGTGATTGATGGGGTGGGGAGATTGGACGGGCTTGTTTTAATGATCCTCTTCGCGGTTTATATCGTCTTTTTATATAGGCAGAACAAAACCGAGGCAAGAAATCCGGATATGGCTGAGTCAAGTGAACGTTTTAGCAAAAAAGGAGGGAAGCCTGGCAAGGAGATTGCTAAGCTGATTATCGGCTGTTTGGCCGTAATATCAGGTGCAAAACTATTAGTCGACTCCTCTGTGGATATCGCCTCCACATTCGGTATTTCCGATACAGTCATCGGGTCAACACTTATTGCTTTTAGCACCTCAGTGCCTGAATTGGCCGTCTCACTGATGGCCATATTGAAAAGATATGAAGACATCTCCATAGGCAATATCATTGGTAGTAATATATTCAACATCCTATGGGTAATTGGAGCCGCGGCCATCGTGGGTGAATTGGCAGTTGATAATACGCTCCTTTACATCAACCTCCCCATCATGCTTTGCGTCGCCGCTTTACTCCTTATATTCATGGCAATTAAAAATAGACTGGAAAAATGGGAGGGCGGGGTCTTCCTGGCCATTTATGTGGTGTTTTTGGTGTTGAACTATATGTGATGGGCAGTTAGCACATAAACCAAGAGCCAGTGAGTCATGCATCAGTTCACAATCGGAAATCCATCATTTTCAGAAAGACGAAGCAATGCTCCCAAAACCTTTACCAGAAAATCCTCATAACCAATAATTTACATACAAGGATTTCTATTACCCCCGCAATGCCTTCGGTTGTGATAAAAATAGAGGAGCTTACCAAGCATTTCGGCAAGGTCAAGGCCGTGAACAACGTTAGCTTGGAAATCTACAAAGGAGAGATTTTTGGCCTTCTCGGCCCGAATGGAGCGGGAAAAACCACGATAATAAGGATGCTGTGCGGCTTGGCCAGGCCCACGAGCGGCAAGGCAAAGGTAGCTGACTACGATATCGTTAAAGACTCGGTTAATGTGAGAAGGATAGTGGGTGTGGTTCCCCAGACAAACGTATTAGACAGGGAATTGACCGTGCGGGGAAACCTGGTCTATCATGCCAAACTGCACGGTATGAAGAAGAGTAGATATGAAAAAACCATAGCCAATGTGCTATCGCTGGTAGGGATGACCGATAAAGGCAATTCGGATCCGCTAAAATTGTCTGGGGGCATGAAAAGACGTTTGACCATCGCCAAGGCCCTGGTCCATGAGCCTGAAGTGCTTTTTCTGGATGAACCTACAACCGGATTGGATCCACAATCCAAGAGGGCCCTCTGGAATCGCATTCAGGCTCTAAGCAAGAAAGGAATAACCATGATTCTCACCACGCATTATATGGAGGAGGCGGAGCTGCTCTGCGACAGGATAGGCATCATAGACAAGGGGAAAATCATCGCATTGGACACCCCCAGAGAATTGAAAAAGATATTGAAAGGCGAGGCTGTCATAGAGATCACACATGATGGAAATCTAAACCCTGAAGTATTTAAGGATCTGGAGTTTGTAAATGGCTTCGATACGGGACACGACAACCTGCGCATACACACCTCAAAGAAGAAGGAGGTTATCTCCTATCTTTTCTCCCACTTCGATGAGACCATTCTCTCTGTGGACTTTCATGAGCCCACCTTGGAGGATGTGTTTCTTCATCTGACAGGAAAAGAGTTGGGAGGGGAATGATTTGAATCCTGCATTGAGGCTGGTAGAAAAGGAACTTTACGTCTACTTCAAAACCTACTATACGGAGCTTACCTA
>JAZGAR010000189.1:0-2098 GCA_036475875.1 Thermoplasmata archaeon | reverse complement strand
ATAATCAAGCCCATGGTTACAGGCCGAAAGGGCCTGGAAAAGGGCTGGACGCGCCTTTATGGCGATGATCTTGCATCGTTTGACACTTTGGAAGAGACCGACCCTGTTTCTCTCAGAAAGCAAAAGTACCAGATTTCTAAAGCCTCTATAGACATGAAACAACTGGATGCTGCCATAGACTCAGCCATTGATGAGGCAATAGATCTCGAAGAGGGGCGGGAGATGAGGGACAAATCTCTAATTCTTCAACTGGAGATCTCGTCGGAGCGATCACATATTATAAAACTCGTAAACAGTATCCTTCTGAAAGCGGTCAAGATGCGAGCCACTGATATTCACATTGAACCGTTCAAAGACGAAATTCGGGCACGATTTCGCATAGATGGAGCCCTGTCCAATATTAAGAGCCTTCCGAAAAGTGCCCTACATGGAATAACATCCAGAATCAAGATCATGAGTGGAATGGACATTGCGGAACGACGTATACCCCAGGACGGGGGCTTTCGGGCTCAGTTTAACGAAGATATGATGATTGATTTCAGGGTGAGCACCTTACCAGGCATTAACGGAGAAAAGATGGTTCTCCGTATTATTGGTCAGGCTGAGCTCCGTTCCAACGTCAGTGAGATTGGGTTCCGCAGCGATAACCTCAGGATAGTAAATGAAGCCTTAAAGAGCCCTTACGGAATGATCCTGGTTACTGGGCCTACGGGAAGTGGAAAAACCACTACCCTCTATACCATTTTGCAGCAGCTCAACACGCAAGAGGTAAATATATTGACTGCTGAGGATCCTGTGGAATACCACTTGAATGGTATTACCCAGATCAATGTCCGGCCCGCTATAGGATTCAATTTTGGTATGGCACTGCGAGCCTTTTTGCGTCAGGACCCGGACATCATTTTTATAGGCGAGATGCGAGACTATGAAACCGGGGCTATTGCTGTACGTGCAGCCCTGACCGGTCACCTTCTACTTTCTACGATCCACACAAATAATTGTGCTTCAACCGTATCAAGGCTGGTGGAGATGGGCATAGAACCCTATCTTATTGCCTCTGCCTTGCGACTGGTGATTAGCCAGCGCCTGGTGCGCCGGATCTGTGAGGATTGCAAGGAGGAGCTTCCCTTGAAAGAGGCGGAGCGGCTTGATCTGGATGAATCTACGTTGGCAGATGTCGAACATCTGTATAGAGGAAAGGGGTGCGGTCAGTGCAATGGTATCGGATACTTTGGCAGAGCACCTGTTTTTGAGGTAATGCCCATAAGAACTGATGAAATGAGAGGGGTAATCACGGAAGCTGGCACGGAAGATCAGGTAATGCGGGTTGCCCGGAGCGAGGGATTTAAGTTGTTAAAAGAGGAGGCTATCGCTATGGTTAATGAGGGAGTAACCACCCTTGATGAGGCGTTAAGGATCATCATCATGGAATGAAAAATTATCATTGCCCTTTTCACCTAAATCTTTGCTCCGGGTAGTTGCTTTCGACCTTTAAAAAGAGGACTGTCATTACAAAGACCTTGAATATCCGATATATGTTTATACCTGTTCATTTTACAAAGAGGAACCGGTTTAGAGGGATCCCTTGTGCTCAGATTGCCCTACATATGAAAAATTTGATGCAGCCTAAGTCCTCTTATGCTATCCATCACTCTCTCCCATAAGCCTTCCAACGAGCGCATCAAGCGCAACCGCCATATCTTGTGGAGGCTTTTCCATTGACACACAAGGGATTTTATCCTATACTGACATTCCCAAAAAAGAAATTCTCATTTATGACGATTCAGAAAAACGCCAAATGATTTTGTATCGTGGTGCGACTAATGAAAATCAAAGATGAAGATCAGACAAAAGAGCAACTCATCAATGAATTGGTTGAGCTGCGCCGACGGATTACTGAATTGGAAACATCAGAAACCGAGCGCAAGCAGGATGAGGAAGCGCTGCGGGAAAGCGAGGAAAGGTATCGGGCCTTGGTGGACTCTACCGAAGATTCCATCTATTTAGTAGATAGGAATTGCAGGTACCTGTTCATGAATAAAAACCACCTATTAAGGTTTGGCTTGCCACCACATAAAGTCATAGGCAGGCCATACGC
>JAZGAR010000188.1:0-9335 GCA_036475875.1 Thermoplasmata archaeon | reverse complement strand
TGAGGTGCAATTATTAGGAGAAAACACAGACACCTTTGAATTCATTTCAGATCACGATTCAGCAGGTGTGCACCAAGTCAAAGTTATTGTCTCAGATGGTGAATATCCAATAGAAAAAGTCTGGCTGCTTAACGTTCTTGAATCGAATGTGGATTCACCAACAATTATGTCGCTCGATCCAATGACCAATCCAACGATAATAGAGGGAGGAGGAATAACCTTAAGCATCAGAGCCATAGATGAGGATTCTGAGAATCTAAGCGTTAGCTGGATGTGGGATCTGGATTTGATACCAACACCCCAAACTTCCAACACCACATCCATCGGTGAGATATATGCTGAGCTGTCATTTGCCTCGCAACTTGATCATAACGGTTCTAATTATGTTAGACATTTCAACATTAATGTTGAGGTAACAGATGGTAAATATACTACATCACACAAGTGGTTATTGACTATATTATACTTTAATGACGCTGATATGGATGGTTATGATGATAACATAGAAATCGCTAGGAATTCGAATCCTTTAGACAGCATATCAAAACCAATAGATAAAGACAACGATTTAATTGTTGATGCTGATGATGACGACAAAGACGGTGACGGTTTTCTTGATGATTACGATAAGTATCCTCTAGACCCAACAAAACAGCTAGATGGAAAATCTGATAATTCTTTGGAGATATTCTTCATAATCATCATCCTGATACTGGTCATCGTCGCGATAGTTACCGTGCCACGAATTTCAAGGAAATGAGCACGATAAGAAAACTAAATCCGCTCTTTTCTGCCGCATGTATCCCTTCTGAATCTTCCAAAATCATTCAGCTCGGCGAGAATTTTGCCTGAGAATACCGGCCCATCTTTGCACACATGAAGACCGTTAATTGCGCAGGAATCGCATATACCAACACCGCACTTCATGTATCTCTCCAATGATGTCTGGACTGGTATTTTCCTTTCGTTGGCAAGATCCACTACCTTTTTTATCATCAACTCAGGGCCGCAGGTCATGATTGTGTCAAAGCCTTCTTTTTCTAGGATTTCCTCCGCCAAATCGCTGACAAAACCGTGATATCCCTCTGAACCGTCATCCGTTGCTAAGAACAGCTTTTCACAGCAGTCCTTGAGTCTGCTTTGGAATAACAGTTCTTTCGAAGTTTTAGCACCTAAAGCCAGAGTGACCTGTTTGTCCTGTGCCAATTCAATCAGAGGAGCAAGCGGAGCTATACCAATCCCTCCTGCAAGCACCAAGAGCTTTTTTCCCTTTGCCTCAAAATGTGTACCGTAAGGACCCCTGATTCCTATCCTATCACCTTGTTTCAACAGATGCATGGCCTTGGTGGCTTCACCTATTTTCTTAACAGTAATGCCTTTTTCCTCGCCCGTATAAGAAAGCGACATAGGCACCTCATCCACCCCAGGCAGCCAGACCATTACAAACTGGCCTGGAAGAACCTTACACTTATCTTTAAAGGTTATAGTTATAACATCTTTATTTTCCTTCGTTACACTCACGATTTTTACGATTCTTGGTGACTCTAATCTACCCTTTTCCGGCAATTCCCACCATCTCCTTTATCGTCCCGTAGCCATTAGTCTCCATGAATTCTCTTATTTGTTGACAGATATCTGTAAAAATTCCCTCTCCTTTGTAATACACACCACTTCCTATCTGAATCGCGCTTGCACCTGCCATGATATACTCTATAGCATCTTTCCCGGAGAGTATCCCGCCAACCCCTATTATTGGCAGGTCTGTGGATGCCTTAATTTCGAAAACACATCTCAGGCCAATTGGTTTGATTCCAGGGCCGCTGTAACCGCCCATGGTATTGGAAAGAATGGGCATCGCCAGTTCGGCATTGATGGCCATACCCCTGAGCGTATTTATCGCCACGATAGCATCACCTTGGGCATTCTCCACTGCTTTAGCGATTTCTGCGATGTTGCTCACGTTCGGGCTGAGCTTTACAAAAACAGGTATTTTAATAGCATCTTTCACTGCTTTTGTAATCTCCTGGACATTCTCCTTATCATGTCCAAGCTCAGCCCCATAGCCCTGTACATGTGGGCAGCTCAAGTTCAACTCGATGGCATCAACGCCGTATTCCTCCATCTTTGTGGCAAGCAACTCAAATTCCTCGGCATCTTTACCAAAAATGCTACCAATTACAGGAATGCCTGCCTTCAACGCCTTTTTCACCTCTTCTTTGTAATTTTCTACCCCGGGATTAGGAAGGCCCATTGCGTTTAAAATGCCGTGTTCGGTTTCTAAAAATGTAGGATTGGGATGTCCCTTTCTTGGCTCAACACCTATGGATTTTGTCACGAGAGCAGCGGTACCACTCTTGGCGATCTTGAGAAGAGAATCACCAGTTTCACCGAGAATGCCAGCGGCGAGCATGGTTGGGTTTTTCAATTTCAATCCTGATATTGTTGTAGAGATATCTACCATCTTATCAATTATGGGAATAGGAATCAACGATTTAATATTTTTAGTCCAACATATGCGGCACAGCAAGATCCGCGAAAAAGCTTTATATTCTCGGATTTCTCCTCCTCAAAAACTATAAGAACCCCTCAAAGCATTAAAGTTCCGGGCTCGTGAGGTAGTTTTCCAAGTTGGTTTCAACTTGGACTGCAATGGATATCCTTCCGGCCTTCGGAGACCCTTTGAAATGCTAACTTAACGCTTGGTTAAAGCGCCTACGGAAACCGGTGCCGTAAACGGCACTTGCACTGCTTCGCAGTGCCTTGACATCCTCGCATCTTACGGATGCTCGGTTTCATGTTATGATCATGTTCACAAAGAGGGGTTTGGAGATAGCCGGATACCGGGGTTCGAATCCCCGCGAGTCCGTTCTGTTTTCTCATCGATGTAATACACGGACTCGCTTTGTGTCCAGGTTATGTTTGGAAGTCAATGGGTTCTAAAGCTTGAACACCTTGCGGTCCATTTTTATCTACTATACCGACAATTTCCATCATTATCAATTTTGAGAATTACTACAATTCCGATTTCCTATTCGTAAAACCAAAAAAAAGAATGGAAAAAAAGGTATCGGAAAATCACTTGTGATTATCGTATGCCAATATTTATTCAATTGTAATAACATAACGTTATATCATGGAATCAGGGGAGGCTTTAATTGTAAAAAGGGGGGTCATGCATTTCAGAGACATCTTTGTGAGATGGTTGACGGAAAGAAAGGAGTTCATAATCCCCTTCTTCGTGCTGTTCGTTGTTGTGGATCCATTGATGACTTTCATCGGTACTCGAGGGTTTAACATTGCAGAGGGAAATTTTATCGTCTCCACCCTGGTTGGGTCTGAAAACGGCTGGTTGATTTGGCTAGGGGTGAAAATTGCATTTGGCCTGGTGGGGACGGTATTCATGTTCTCCGCCTATTATGTCATAAACACCCAGAAATTATCGAGGATTGAAAGGGAGAGGGCAACCATTTTCGAATACGGTGCATGGTCCTTTATCATCTGCTTCCTTTTCTTAATAATTCTTCATTGGGCCTCTATAATCACCTCGAATGCCTAATCTATGCGCCTTCAAACACGGATTGGGAGTATAATTCTTATTAAAATAAGCGGCTAGTGCGTAGAAAGATGTAATCAGTGCTGATAACCGCAAAGGAGCCTATAAATACGAAACAATCAGATATTATTATTGGAGGCTGAGACCGTTAGAATATACAGCAAAGCCATGGTAATGATGTTCCTAGCCACCGTATTCTATATTTGTGCGATAATTGTTTGAACTTTCCTTCTATATAACCCCTTCAAGCTGTTTCAATAGGGGGTTTATTTAGTTTTTTAAAAGAAACTTATTTAAATAGAGAGCACTTTCCCCAATACCAAGGAGCATATTTCATGAAGCTCATCGATGTCTGTAAGGGCTGTGGAGCTCGAAGATTGGTGAACCATCTTAAACTCTGCAAGAGGTGTAACAAGGAGGCTAGCCAGTTTCTATCTCAGAGGGATATTGAGGCGGCCAGATTGGAAAGAGAGGCACTACTTGAAGCGAAGGCAAGGATGAAAGAGGCCGAGGCGCTCGCTAAAGCCGAAGCTGAGGTCATAGCGGCAGAGGGGGGGGTGGGGGTTGAAGGTGAGGAGCCAAGTGAAGGTGAAAAGGCAGAGCCCGAGGAAGGAGAAAAGGAGGGCGAGAAGAAAAAACCGGAGGGCAAGGCTGAAAAGAAGGAAAAGGAATGATGGCCTTTTCAATGGATTTCTGAGTTCTTACCTTTCTTAGTTGTTTTTAGAACACATCGACCGCCATGATTATTAAGCTTTATAACAAACGAATGGATACGAAAACTTTAGGAGGCAACTAATAACTCAAACGCATAATCCTTATGACTCGTAGTACCTCGCATCATAAGGCTCTAGCTTCAACCCTTTTCTCTGCCTAATCCCCTTTACGACCTCGGTTTGGAGTTCCCTGGGGACTCTTTCATAGCCAGCATGTTCTGTTGTCCACAAAGCCCTTCCTGCTGTGGCTGAGCGTATTGCACTGGCAAAACCGAACATCTCAGCAACCGGAGCCTTTGATAATATCACTGTCAGATCCTCATCCTGCTTTATGTCCTCTATCACCGCTCTCCTCTGCTGCATTTCCCTCGTGGCATTACCCATCAAATCTTGCGGCACATTGATGAACACTGTCTGCTTCGGTTCCAACAATATTCTTTCCCCAACACACATGGCGCCGTAAATAGCTGATCTTACGGCAGGTATAACCTGAGCCGGGCCTCTATGAATGCTGTCCTCATGCAGTTTTGCGTCCACTAGCCTGACCTTCAAACCCATACATTTCTCGTTCGCTAAGGGTCCTCTATCCATAGCCTCCAGAAATGCCTGGAGACAAAGCTCAATAGTTTCGTGGAGGTACTGTATCCCTTTGGTTATATCTATGAACATATTATTATTATGGATGAGTTTCACACCTTTAGATTCAGCCTTTCCCATACCCATATCCTTCAGTTGTCTTGCCAAAGCCTTTGAGTCCTTGATCTTCCCTCCAGTTACGGAAATCTCACCGCTCTTAATGGCTTTCACTATCTCAGGCTCCAAAGGCTCTACCTCCAAATAAAATCGATTGTGTTTGTTTGGTGATTTCCCCTCGAAAGGTCCACCTTTACTCTCGATGCATTCCCTGTAAACGACAATCGGTTCAGAAGCAGTTATTTCTATACCGTGTTCGTGTATTATTCTATACTGGGTGATCTCAAGATGTAATTCGCCCATGCCTGAGAGCAGATGCTCTCCTGTCTCTTGGTTAATCTCAACCTGGATGGATGGATCAGCTTTTGCCACAATCCTCAAAACCTCCACCAGCTTAGGCAGATCCTTCATATGTTTTGCCTCTATTGCCACGGTAACGACAGGCTCGGAATAGTGGACGATCCTTTCAAATGCTTCCATGCCCTCGTCAGAGGTAGCGGTCGAGCCTGCGATGGCATCCTTCAACCCGGACACGGCTACTATGTTGCCTGCATCAAGATGATCCACAGTGATTCTATCAGCGCCAACTGACATGGCTACCTGTTGAACGCGGTTCTTCCTGGGCATTCCGACCACGGTCAATTCTTGGCCTCTCTTTAGCCTCCCGCTGAAGAGCCTTCCCACAGCTATCTCTCCAGCATGCGGATCCATGATAATCTTGGTAATCATAAGGCTGACAGGTCCATTAGAACTGCAGCTCGTCATTGCCTTACCGAGTTTCGACTCTATATCCCCATGCCAAATGTGCGGTATTCTGTATTTTTGTGCTATAGTTGGACTCGGCATGTGATGGATGGTCATGTCTAAAAGCACTTTATGAATTTTAGCCTTCTTTGCTAAAGTTTTTTGATCCTTGTTCTTGCAATATTCATATATATCGTTGAATGTGATTTGGGCTTTCTGCATATACGGATGGGAGATGGCCCAGTTGTAGAAGGCTGAGCCAAAAGCCACACTACCATCTTCAACCTTTACAACCCATTCGTCTTTAAATTCAACAGGCACCTCCTTCTTTATCAGGGTGTTCACTTCGTTGATGATCTTTATGAAACGCTGCTGCATCTGCTCGGGGGTGACCTTGAGTTCATTGATCAGCCTATCAACTTTGTTGATGAATAGGATAGGTTTGACCTTTTCCTTCAAACACTGCCTTACAACTGTTTCTGTCTGCGGCATAACACCCTCAACAGCACATACCAACACGATACACCCATCAACCGCACGCATAGCTCTTGTCACATCGCCACCAAAATCCACATGTCCCGGAGTGTCTATTAGGTTGATAAGGTACTCTTTCCCCTCATAGGTATGTACCATGGATGCGTTCGCAGCGTTAATGGTAATTCCTCTAGCCTGTTCCTGTTCATCATAATCGAGGAGCAACTGCTTCCCTGCCAGTTCTTCTGACATCATGCCCGCCCCTGCAATCAAATTGTCGCTTAAGGTGGTTTTACCATGGTCTATATGCGCCGCTATTCCGAGGTTCCTGATCATGTCTATCTGGCCCATCAAAGTTTGAGCTTTTCTTATGTTTTCCTCTTTTCGTCCCATTGTAATGCACCATAATGTTCATTGTTGCCTATCTTGCAGAGGCAGCTATCCGCTCCATTTCCTCCTTCTTCGAGATCGCGAAGCTGTTCATGTCCGCTTTGGAGGCAAGGATGATCTCCTCTGCCAAACACATCTCCATACGCTTCTTGTTTCTGTGAGAGGAGCTAACAGTACCTTTGCAGATATTTCTAAGCGCAACATCCAATCTATGCGAAGAGGAAGTGTCAACAGCTTTTGGGACGGATATGCCTCCAAACCTCAGCCTTGTGATCTCTTCCTTTGGAGATGAGTTTTGCAGGGCGAAAATGAGCACTTGAATAGGATTCTTCTTCGTTCTTTTTGCTATTATATCGAACGCTTTACTCACTGTTCTGTATATATATGATTTTTTGCCTGTTGTATGCTTTGTTCTCATCATGTTGTTTATAAGCCTCTCGACTATGTTGACCTTTGTCTTGCCAAACCATTTATTTGCATGCTTTGCTCCCGTATGTGGGATTCCTATAGGTGTCAGATTAATATATCTCTTTAATCCTGGATCCTCCACCACCACATCCTTCAAATTATATTTTCCAAATATGAGGGGTGAAAGTCCTGGCAGAAGATCCTTCGAAGTATCCTCTCTCCTAGCTTCTTTTTCCTTGGGCTTTCCCCTAACGAACTTTTCCTCCACCACTTTCTTTTCTTTAACCTTTTTTTCTCCCTTTACTTCCTCCTTGCCCTTTTCCTTTTCAGCCACCTTTCCCTCCTCGACTTTTTTCTTCGCCTTTTCCTCTTTGGGCGCCTCTTTCTTCTCCACTTTAACGTTTTTTTCATCTACCCTTTCGGCCTTCTCCTCCTTTATTTCTTCCTCTTCTTTCTCCTCCTTCGTATCTTTAGCTTTCACTTCTTTTTCCTTCTCAACAGCCTTCCTGGGTATGGATCCTTTGGGCACTTCCGTCTTTTTTAATGATTTCTCCGGTTCGTCCTTAGATTTATCCTCAGCCTTCTTCTCGGTAATTTCCTCATCTTTCTTCTTATCTTCATCTTCTGCCAAAAATTCACCTCTA
The DNA here is from genome assembly GCA_036475875.1 of Thermoplasmata archaeon. GTDB lineage: Archaea > Thermoplasmatota > Thermoplasmata. The sequence continues at coordinate 1,716 of JAZGAR010000188.1, read as the reverse complement.
AATAGGGATTATCTAACAGGTTTTTCCTTTCTTCCGGTAACCAATTCATTTAAAGATATATTGTTGACCTGAATCACTTTTAGCCTCACACCAGGTATGTCACCGTAGGAGCGTCCCATGCTGCCTCCTATGCCTTCAACCAAAACCTCGTCGTGCTCGTCGATATAATTTATAGCTCCATCACCCACAATAAAGGCTGTAATCTGTCTTCCGTTCTTTATGAGTTGCACCTTGACGCATTTTCTTATTGCAGAGTTGGGTTGCTTCGCCTCTATTCCAACCTTCTCTAGCACGATTCCCCTTGCTTGGGCTGAGCCTTCCAATGGATCCGATTTCTCCTTAAGGCGGAGAATCCTTTTCTTGTAGTACCTATCGTTCCATCTGAATTTCTTTCTGTTCTTTCTCAGCTTTCTTGCTGTGTTCAAACCTCTAGGCAGATGATTACCTCCATGTTCATCAACATGAATTAGTGCACTCGATTGTTGAAAGTCCAATTATGAAGATGGATATCAAACAAACAGACATCCATATTTAGGATAAGGTTGCGGTTATTGTCGTTCTAATATATATTGTTTATTGATATACTATATAGAAAAAAGACCAAATCCAGCCTTGGAATCCATTATCCAAGACCCTTAAAATTGAACACGTATGTGGCGCAAAAGAAAATCTGCATAGCTATGAGCATGAGGTACATGTTCACCCACACTATTGTATTTTCAAAGGTTTTCTCCTCCCTCGTGGCCACTGTTTGCATAAGTATGGCTATTATCACACCCCAGATCGCCAATAAAACCAACCAGAACATAGCTAGTTCCAACACACCGGTCATTAAACCTATGAGAATTAGGATGAAAGGGAGAACAAAAAACGGGCCTGAAAAGATGGCAGATTTCTTTATTCCATAAACTACTGGAAGGGTTCTTATCCCATATTTTTTATCGCCTTTTATATCTGTGAAATCCTTTGATGTGATGGCCCCGATTAAAAATATCATCATAACTCCACCTATGAGCCAGGGAATTGGACTGGTGAAGGGATCACCAAATATGGACCATGCAGCTACAAAACCCAAAAGCCCCCTGGCAAAGGCTATGGTTATGTTTGAAACCCATAATCTCTTTTTCAATCTCAGAGGCCGGGTGGAATAGGCTATGGTGATAAGCAGGATCATCAGTACGAATAGACCGAAGGTTCTGTTTAACCACATGGCTCTGAACAAAACCATAAGATAGAGAATCCAAGCTACTGTGAGTGCTTCGTCCTTTGTAACGATGTCAGAGGGAATTGGACGATATGGCTTATTTATCTTGTCTATTTCTGCATCGTAAACAGCGTTGAGCGCATTGCTGGCAGCATTCAAGATTACCAGAATTGAAGCCCCGATGAGCAGCTCAAGAAAACCGTCATGATACTGTATGAAGGGAAAATGTTCATTGATGAATAAAAACGGTAGGGGCTTAATAAACTGATTGGGGTCAAGAGGAAATCGATTGGCGGATGCCCATCCCATCAAACCCCCACTAATGCCTCCAATTAAAGGGGCCAAGAGCGTAAAAGGCCTGATGAGATCGATGAAACCCCTGAGTTTCTTGGGTATATACATGGTTTTATCCCAAGACTCCTTGCCCCAGATCCTGACCATTATGATCAACTCGAGATTAATCTATTAGGCCATCGCCCTTAAAAGAGGCATATAATGGCACCTCATATATA
>JAZGAR010000187.1:0-3251 GCA_036475875.1 Thermoplasmata archaeon | reverse complement strand
GTGATCTGCCAATAAACACCTCAGGTGGGTTAAAGGCAAGGGGACATCCTGTTGGCCTGGTATCTTACCCTGAGACAGATGACGGAAAAGGCCTCAGGTGGGTTAAAGGCAAGGGGACATCCTGTTGGAGCTTCAGGCTTGGCTCAGATCATAGAAATCTACTGGCAGCTCAAAGACGATGCGGGAAAGAGACAGGTTGAAGGGGCGAAGATAGGTTTAGCACAAAGTATCGGTGGTTTGGCGAACAATAACCTCGTTACCATAATGGAGGCTTGCTGATGATCGAAGGTTCAGAATGCGAATGCGGGAAGAAAGTGGTGCCCTTCAGGGATACATGTCCAAAATGCGGAAGAAACATGTCGAAAGCAGGGTTCGAAGAACAAGGCACTGTGCTCACCCATACCACACTTCATGCCGTCCCCGAAGGTTTTGAAGCACCTATAAACCTGGCAATGATCGAGCTTGGAGGTGGAGTGAACTTAATATGTGGTTACGAGGGAAAAGAGGACCTGAAGATAGGAGACAAGGTAAAGATAAAGAAAATAGGCGAGCTCCATATCTGTGAGCCAATAAAATGAAGTTATGGCGAGAGCATGGCGACTTACGTATCAAGTGTGGGGATGACAAAGTTCGGAATTCAAACTGAAAGCCTAGCAGAGCTTATGACCGAGGCTGCCTCAAAGGCCATTTCTGAATTGTCTCCGAAAAAGAGAGGTTTTGACGCTCTGCTCGTTGCTGCCATGAATCCCAGCGAGATTACAGGAGAGGACAACATAGCCGCTTTGATGGCAGATGAACTCAACTTGACTCCTATACCTGCCTTCAGGATAGAAAACGCCCCAGCTTCCGGATCTTCCGCGTTACATCAGGCCTTCTTTGCCGTTTCATCAGGCATTTGTAGCAGGGTATTGGTGGTAGCGGGAGAAAAGATGAGTAAAAAGAGCACAAAGGCATTGTCTAAGCTCATTGCAAAGCTCACTCCATCACATGAAAGGCGACTTGGAATAACGGTCCCTGCATTAACTGCCCTTATGGCACGAAGATATATTCATGAATACAATCTGAGCAGAGAGGACTTGGCGCTTGTGGCTGTGAAGAGCCACTACAATGCAACCAAGAACCCATACGCACACTTCCACAAGGAAATAAGTGTAGAGGAGGTCCTATCCAGCCCGATAATATCCGATCCTTTAAGGCTCTATGACTGTGCTCCTATAAGTGATGGTGCCTGCGCAGCTGTCGTGACCTCAGAGAGAAATGATGTTGAAATCATCGGTTTGGGTCATGGGGCGGACACACTTTACTTCCAGCACAGGGATGTATTCACCTCATTTCCAGCCACAAATAAGGCCGCAGAAAAAGCGTATTCCATGGCCGGTATCCTGCCAAAGGATGTGAATGTTGTTGAGACACACGATGCCTTCACGATACTCGAGCTGATAAATTCCGAGGACCTAAAGCTCTTCGAAAGAGGAAAAAGTATAGACGCATTGAAGAAAGGGATTACTGGTATAAACGGTGATATACCAATCAATCCCTCAGGTGGATTAAAGGCCAAAGGTCATCCTGTAGGTGCGACAGGCCTTGCCCAGATATGCGAACTGTTCTGGCAGATCAAGGGGGATGCCCAAAAGAGGCAGGTTGATGATGTAAAAGTTGGACTTGCACATAATATCGGTGGTTTCGGTAATAACGCCTTGGTGACGATTCTTAGGAAGACAGGCTAATCTAATTCCAAAAAGCCTCAACTATGAATATAATACCGATGATAATGAACAAAATTGCAGAGCCGATATCGATCTTTTTGGATGATACCTTCTCCGAGAGCTTTTTGCCTAAGGCCGCGCCTATTCCTATTATCAACGCAAAGGCCAAAACCGCACCTACGAAAACGGCGACATGTGAGCCGTACTGCGCATAATGCGCGGTCAGTGCGATCACCGCAAACTGCGTCTTGTCACCGAATTCAGCGAGAGAAATCATGATAAAAGTGGTTGAGAATACGCTTTTTTTCTTGGATTCATTACCCTCTTGGGTTTCGGTATCCTCCTCCTCTTCCATCCTAAAAAGTGTCCATGCACCGAATAGAAGGAATATCAGACCCGACAGGATTTTCACATGAATTATCGGTATGAACTCGAACAGGATCGTGCCCAATATCACACCCACCAGTGTTATCATACTTATGCCCAAAAATGCCCCCAGGAACACCGGCATTCGGGAGTATTTAGAAGAAAAGGATATGGTGATCAACTGGGTCTTGTCTCCAAGCTCGGCCAAAAAAATGGCTATGAATGTCACCACTAAAGGAATGTACCAGTCCATGGTCTCAAGGGGAGAAAGGGATGTGACCATAAAAAACCTTTTTACTTTCCATTAGGGGGATGTACCATGCTATCACATTACCGAAAATTCCAAAAAACAGGCAAGTACCGGTTGCACTATATCAGCATAAAAATAAAAGAAAAAAAGGTAGAGAAAGCCTGCATTACTTCTCTTCCTCAGGAGGTTTCTTTACCACTTTCCTTGGCACGATGGTTGGCGGTTTCCCTCCTTCCGGTGGCTTTATAACCTTCTTGGGTACGACGGTTGGAGGACCTTTCACCACCTTCTTTGGAACCACCTCTGGAGGCTTTACAACCTTCTTAGGCACCACGGTAGGTGGTGGAGCAGCAGGCGGCGGCTTTACCGTTCTCGGTACAACTTTCGGAGGCACCTCGCCCGGTGGAGGACCTGGTATCTCAATCTCTTCCTCCTCTTTCTTGAACACTGTGCCACATTTGAAGCATATGGCCGCGCTTTCGGGATTGACGGTACTGCACTGTGGACAGCTCTTGGTCTTGCCTTTCCGCAGTTCCTCTTCTCTTTGCAGCCATTCCTCGAATCCAATATATTTTGGATTGGCTTTCCACCACTCCATGAACTCTTCGTCTGTCATCTCCTTTCCCAGTTCCTTCGTTGCCTCCTCTCTGTACTGATCCACATATTCGGTGTACTGGAGCTTCATCCTTTCTATGTAATCCTTCTTCTCCTTTTCTATACCTGCGAAGATCGCTCCGCACTCCGGGCATGATTTTGATGTCAATGGGATCCAAGCACCGCACTCACTGCACTTGGCTGTGTCCGCCTCGAATACAGCACCGCACTTCGGACACTTCTTCTCGCCTTCCGGTATGAACGCACCGCACTCTCCGCATTCCACCAGTCTGCCGAGGCCGTATCTGCCTAATAGCACCCCTACAAGCACTACA
>JAZGAR010000186.1:0-6603 GCA_036475875.1 Thermoplasmata archaeon | reverse complement strand
GCCGAAGTCATAAAATCCAGCCCTTGCAAGCCAGGTCTGGGCCAGGGAATACTGGAAAGACGGAATATTGGGTTTTGGGAAATTGGGACTGGGAGATATGACCAAGGAAGAGATAGAAGAATACTTGAGAGAAGGATGAGATCATTTTAGCTGAATTTGCTGTCCGTTTGGCACGTTTGTGCTGAAGCTTCTTTGATACCTTCGGTACATTTGCCAGATAAAGCGAAGGGAGGTGATAAACGAGACGAGAAGCAAAAACGAAAAAGGAAGGAAGTAGAAAAGAAAACATATTTAGAAAGGAGGATTTGTTATGAAATCGAAGTTAGGTTCTCTCGTAATTTTGCTGATCGCAGTATTCCTTTTGGTGTGGGCTTATAACCCTTTAACAAGTCAAGCAGCTGCCACAAAGCCCGTGAAGATTGGGGTTATAACTCCTCTTTCACCTCCGGGTGACCCTACAGCTGGACAATTGATAAGTAGAGGGGCAAAGTTCGGAGCTAAGTTCGTCAATGAAGAAATGGGGGGCGTACTCGGGGGTAGGCCAATCAAATTGGTAATAGAGGACGATTCAGGAACACCGGAAAAAGGTGTTGCGGCCTTCAGAAAGTTGGCAACAAAAGACAGAGTGATAGCTGTGATGGGACAGTATCACAGTTCCGTATGCACTGCTCTCGTCGATGTAGGAGAAGAATATGGGATTCCAACCTTTTCGACGGGAGCTTCTGCTTCAATAATTACCGAGAAGCACCAAGTAACCACATTTAAGACCCACGTCATTGATTATGCCAGGGCATCTACTTGGATGGATTTTATCATGAATCAGGGATGGAAACGGATAGCAATATTGGCTGAAAGCACGGACTACGGAGTTGGACTATACGAGGCAACCAAACAGATAAAAGAAGAACGTGGATTAAAAGATGTTGAAATAAACGGTATGATTTTTGACAGAAAAGTAGCTGACTTAACTCCCCAGCTCTTAAAGCTGAAGGCATGGAAGCCAGATATCCTGATGAACATCGGGGTTGGCGACCCAGCCTATCGTATTGCCAAACAGGCATACGATATCGGATTGTTCCCACAAGTTCCAATGATGGGCGCCCATGACTGGCCCGCAAGACCCGAATTCTGGAAAAACCTTAGGAAAATGGGTCAATACATGATGTTCATCAACTACTACCATCCCAAGATGGGCTTATCGCGGCTAGGCGAATGGTTGAAGCCAAGGTTTGAGAAAAAATATGGGGAGATACCGACCTATATGGCTTACAATGGTTTCGCACAAATCGTATTACTGGCCCAGGCGATCAATTTGGCTCAGTCCGATGCTCCAAAGGATCTGATCAAAGCCTTGGAAGATTGGGTCTTTCTGTTTTGGGCAAAGGGTGATGTTATTGACTTTGAGCGTTTAGCAGGTGCCAAATGGCATAACCATACATCCCCTTTGCAGATCGTTCAATTTACTAAAGCCAACCAACCTATTGAAGAGTCCACAATCCTCTGGCCGCCAATCATGAAAACCGGAGAAGTTGTTTCTCCTTAGCTTTACAGGACTTTGAGGACTAGTACTTACTGACTTAGCGAAGGGGACATGATTGAATGAGGGGGATGGAAAGGCATATTATACGCCGTTTCATCCCCTTACCTCTTTGAAGATATATATTTCCAGTTTATTTCTTGAAATGAGGTGGTCACAATCGACTCAACACTTATCTCACAATACATCATTTCAGGGATAGTCATCGGCTTGATCTACTCTCTGATGGCCATGGGTATTACGTTCATCTACGGCATCATGAGAATAATTAACTGGTCCATGGGTGAGTTCTACATGATAGGAGGGTATTTACAATATATAATAATTACCCATTTCCTAGGGGTTGAGAATTGGTATCTAGGGGTTATCCTGTCGATGGTCGGGGTCTTTCTGCTTGGAATGGTAGTCCAAAGGCTGTTGATCAAACCTATGTTTGAAGGAACCGTGGAAAACAGAATGGAGTATGCAACGATTGTTACTATTGCTTTGAGCGTACTCTTCATGAACATGGCTGTCATAGGAGCTGGTCCTTTCATTTACTCCCCCCCAGGTTACTATCACAGCACCCGAATTATCACGTTACCCATAAGTGGAACCAGGTTTGTGGCTTTCATCGGCACAATAGTTCTCCTGTCCCTTTTTTATCTGTTCTTAAAGAAGACTTGGTGGGGAAGAGCCTTTCAAGCAGCTGCCCAAAACCGCATGGGTATCCAAACAGCGGGTATTGATGTTTTCAGGCTCGACCAGATCGCCTTTGGAATTGGAGTAGCTTTGGCTGCTGGTGCTGGTGCACTCTTAGCGCCTGAGTTCTTTGTACATCCTAAATGTGGCAGTATCGCAACGATGAAGGGGTTTGAGATTATCGTAATTGGAGGCCTGGGTTCCATCCCCGGGGTCCTCTGTGCTGGCCTTCTCCTTGGATTGATCGAAAGCCTTGGCGCTGTCTTCCTTGACCCTTCATTCAGGGATGTTTATGGCTTTCTTTTCCTCCTGGCAATCCTTGCAATAAAGCCAACAGGTCTGTTCGAAGAGAGGGAACGGGTGGCCTAGCTCCGAAATCAGTATGGAATCCCCATTCTGTTCCAAGACCCGATAGCAAGGGCTAGTGATTGTTAAATAAAGTGGAGTTCTCATGAAAATCATCAATCACACTGTGATCAGTGGATCTAAAGGGCGTTCTCTTTCACTGGCTGTATTATTAATAGTTTGCCTTTTGCCTTTTTGGACAGGTGAATACTATATGCAGGTTTTTACTATTGCTTTCTACTACGTAATTCTCGCCTCTAGTTGGAATTTACTCGCGGGCTATGCGGGACAATTCTCATTGGCTCACCATGCTTTTGCAGCTATCGGAGGTTATACCTCAGCTTTATTGGTAACCAATTTCGGATTCCCAATCTGGTTGGGTATTTTGGCTGCACCGTTGAGCAGCGCACTCATGGGTTTCATCTTAGGTATGTTGTGTCTGAGAATGCGCGCAATATATCTGGCCATTGCCACCTGGGCGTTTGCAGAATCAGTACGCATTACTATCTCCATGACATACGAAATAACACGAGGCGATTTAGGGCTAGCCGTTCCTAAGCTTTTTATGGGAAGAGGACAGGGGGTACCTTACTACTATCTCTTCCTGGGCTTGGCCGCGGCAACTGTTCTCATGACCATATTCATTATGCGTTCGAAAATGGGCTATTACCTCAGAGCAATCCGTAACGATGAAATGGTTGCACGTGTAATGGGAATAAATACGACACGTTGGAAGATACTCGCATTCATTTTGTCAAGTGGTACTGCTGGCATTGCAGGGGCATTCTATGGTCATTACAACGGGCTGCTCACCCCCGTGATGGTTGATTTCAACGAGATGGCCTTTATCGTTATCATGGTAGTAATTGGAGGTATGCGCAGTATCGCAGGGCCGGTAATTGGAGCGATACTTATACAAATACTCACTGAAACATTCCGGGCATTCGGAGAGATCCGAATGGTCGTTTTCGCATTGACAGTAATTGCGATTGCACGACTGTATAATGAAGGGGTCATCGGAGCAGTGAGGCAGGTCCCTCAATGGATCGTGAGAAGAAAGCAGGCACGAGAAGGTGTGAATTGATGGGAAAAAAGAATAACGAGCTTCTGCGTACGGAGAATATAATCAAGGATTTTGGAAGTCTGAGAGCTGTGGATAATCTCTCATTAAAACTTGAGGAAGGAGAGATTCGAGGCCTTATTGGACCGAATGGATCGGGAAAGACGACCTTGGTAAACTTAATTACCGGTGTTTATAGGCCGACCAGCGGAGGGGTCTATTTCTCTGGCAGACGGATTGACCGATTATCACCAGATAATATCACCCATGAGGGTATCATGCGCACCTTCCAGGTAGCCCGTATGTTTGTGGACATGAGTGTTCTTGAAAACATGCTCATTCCGGCGTTTACTCAGGGCACTAGCAAGCGGGAAGCTTGTCATCGGGCTAAACAACTTCTCGATTTTTGTCTATTGGGTAAATTGAGCAATGAACCTGCCAGGAATCTCTCTGGGGGGCAAACCATGTTGCTCCAGATTGCCCGAGGTTTCATGAGACAGCCGCTTAAACTCTATTTGCTCGATGAACCCTTTGCCGGAGTCCACCCTGCCATCAAGGATGTCATAATAGAGACTATTCAAAAAATGAATCGAGAAGAGGGCGTAACGTTTCTCATTGTGTCTCACGAACTTACTACCATTCGCCGTCTATGCAGTCGAATATCGGTTCTTCATGGAGGGAGAGTGATCTCTGAAGGAACAATGAAGGAGGTTGCTAATGATCCCACGGTAATTGATTGTTACCTTGGAGGTTAGATATGGCTTCCAAATTATCCGTTCAAGGAGTTACCTCTGGCTATGTGAAGGGGATCGATATCGTAAACGATGTTTCTCTTGAAATAAAAGAGGAGACAATCACAGGAATCATTGGCCCGAACGGAGCCGGAAAATCGACCTTGCTGAAAACCATTTTCGGATTTCTCCATCCCAGCCAAGGAAAGATCGTGTTTAATGAGCGGGAAATCCATACCCTTTCTCCCTTTAAGTTAAAGCGGTTTGGGATAAGCTATGTACCACAAGACATAAATACTTTCCCTCGACTTACCGTAGAGGAAAACTTAATGTTGGGGGCCTGGATTTTCAGAAGGCAACGCAAATTGCTCAAGCAAAGGTTAGAAGAAATTTACGATTTTTTTCCGGTTCTTGGGGCAAAGAGAGGTAATAAAGCCACCTTTCTCAGCGGCGGAGAGTTACAGATGCTTGCCATCGGAAAGGAAGTTATGACAACCCCCGCACTTCTATTAGTGGATGAACCCTCTGCTGGCTTGGCTCCTAAGCTGGTCTCAGAGATCTACACCTTTTTGCAGCGGGTCAGAGAACAGAGAGTAACAATTCTTCTCGTTGATCAAAACATCACTAAAGCGGTTGAGGTTTCTGATTACATGTATCTTTTGGAAATGGGTAAGATCAAGAAACAGGGACCCAAGGAGGATTTTGAAGAAAATATTCGGGACATCATTAAAGACTCCCTGATAGCTGAGTAAATGCATAAACCCATCGGATTTTTACAAACCATTGAAAGTCCAAGCAAGCGGATCTCCTCCGACGTTTATCGAGGGGCAAAGGATAAAGGGAACTTAAGTTAACATTTGAAAGTACACGGAAAAAATGAAAAAGACGGCTGATATTGTGATTATTGGGGCGGGAATCATCGGAGTCAGCGTTGCCTACTATCTGGGAAAGATGGGGGCAAAAAATGTCGTTCTCATCGAAAAAGATCTGATCGGCCAGGGCTCCACTGGGCTCTGTGCAGGGGGGATCCGACGACAGTGGTCCACCGAAGTCAACATGCACTTTTCCCTGAAGGCTTTTGAAATATACCAGAACTTTAAGGATGAATTTGGTGTCGATCCCGAGTTTCATCAAATTGGATACCTCTTCCTGGCAACGAGCCAGCAAGAACTCCAGATATTTAAAAAAAATGTGGAGTTTCAAAACCGGTTTGGCGTCCCCTCTCAGATCCTTACCAGTGAGGAAGTCAAGAAGGGGTGGCCCTTTCTGAATACCGAGGATGTCTTTGGAGGAGCGTTTTGTGACACGGACGGGTATGCTGGGCCCTACGAGGTAACCGAGGGCATTGCCAGAGGGGCCAGACGTCATGGCGTCGAAATTTTTCAGAATACAGAGGTGACGTCCATCGAGGTGGAAAGGGATCGCATCGTTTCGGTGACCACGAAAGTGGGAAGGGTGGAGACGCCCATGGTCGTCAATGCCGCGGGTCCCTATGCCGCTACCGTCGGGAGAATGGCGGGGATAGAGATCCCGGTGAAACCCATCCGCCGTCAGCTTTTCGTAACGGATGTCTTTCACATGATTCCACCCTCGGTTCCCCTCACCATTGACCACAAGCAAAACTTTTATTTTCGCAGGGAGGGAGAGTCGGTTCTCTTTTCCGGACCCCAAGACGAAGTACCCAGTTTTAACCTGAAAACAGATTTTAATTCGATGGTTGAGACAGCGGAAAAGGCTACCCACCGGGTTCCTGTGTTTGAAGAGACAAATATGGCCAGGGGCTGGGGTGGTCTTTACGAGATTTCACCGGATAATCATGCCATCTTAGGTAAGGTCGCTGAAGTCGAGGGACTGTTTTTGGCCAACGGGTTCAGTGGTCATGGCTTTCAACATGGGCCGGCGGCAGGTATGGTCATGGCTGAACTTATCTTGAATGGGAGGGCGGAGACAATCAACATCGATCCATTGGCGCTTAGGCGTTTCAAAGAGGGGAAAGTGATAAAAGAGTCGCTGACCGCCTTCAGGGATTGAATGCGGCCAGACTAAGTGAGGCATTTCCCTTCCTATTGTCCACCAATCTAACGGGCATCCTCATTGGATTGGCCGCCCTCGTTACGTTTTTCCTGCTTTAATTATGGGTTACACCGGAGAGAACGGAGGTCACAATTGACGAAAGCAGTGGGGGGTAAGAATTTATTCGGTCATGCGATCGGTATTCTGATGTTGGAATCGAAATTTCCCAGGATACC
>JAZGAR010000185.1:0-2725 GCA_036475875.1 Thermoplasmata archaeon | reverse complement strand
GATCAGGAGCCGCGGCGTCCATTTCTTTGAAAATCTGTCTCTTAACATCATAATTATCAGGAACAGACTCCTGGACGTAGTCCACGTGGCCCACAGCCTCGGCAATGTCTGTGGTCGTCCTTATCCTCTTGAGCGCCGCATCAGCTTCACCTGGTCTGAGAAGGTCATTTGCCTCCAGAAACATCAGGTTTGATGTTACGCGCTCAACTGCCTTCTCAAGGATAGCTTCAGTAACGTCTTGAAGAGTCACCTCAAAGCCCTTTGAGGAAAAGAGAGTCGCCCAACCCTGGCCTATCAACCCGGCCCCTACGCATGAAACCTTACTAATGTCCATTTCTTTCCACCTCCTTTTAAGAGAGTTAATTGAATAGTATAGGAAATCCCATTTTTCACCCCCTCCCAAACCCTCCCCCTTGTCGAAGATCCCGCCAGTCTTACGGCGGGGAAGGGGGAGGGCAGGGTGGGGGTGGTAACTTGACGTCTCGTAATTTCTACAACTTACTGAAATTAGGGGAATTTTCTTGAGGCTGTTGCGTATTGCCTCTGTCCCAGTTTCCCTCCTTCACCTTGTGAACTTGTCCTGAACAAAGTGAAGGAGGACAAGCTAACCCATTATTCCAGTATTCCAACATTCCAATTGTGAGCGAAGCGAACTAAGTTCTACATGCCACGTCCAGACTTAAAAGGGATTTCGATAATTCCTCTCCTTTTATCATAGCAGGAGAAATAAAGAAAGCAGCATAACAGCTTAGCAACTATACCACAACAGGCCCTTATGGATGGTGGAGAAATCCATAAGGGCTTTTCTATTCATGCCCTTGCAAGCTGGAACCTTTGTAAGCGCTTGACTAAGAAGATATTTTAGTTTAAGTTTTTGTTATGACTTAGCAATGTGATGTTAACCCAAATCAGGGGTAGCGATGAAATTCATTGGTATTAGACCCTATCACGCATAATAGAGAGATGGGGGTTTTGTTTTCTACATCCTTTTCAGAGCCATACTTTAATTAAGGAGGCAGTAAGTCATGAAAAGAGCCGTAATCCTGACAAGCTTGGTGATTTTTGCATGTTCATCCGTTTTCCTGCTGTGCTCATGCGCTAAAAAGCAGGTAGTAGTGGAGGAGAAAGAGATCACGGCACCTCCCAAGGCACTTCCTGAATTGGAGATGGCTAAAAAAGCACATGAGGATGAAAAGGAGGAATTTGAGAGAGCCGAGAAGGCCCGTATCGAGAAAACTCCTGAATTGGAGAAGGCAAGGGCATTGGAAAGAGAAGATTTAAAGCCAACAGAGCCACAAATAGAATATTCCTATCGTTCAAAAGTAACTACAAAAGAATATTTGAGATCCGCCGATGTGGACAGAAAGGGTGAATTGACTGTTTCTCAAATCACCAAGAAATACTCCCCATCTGTCGTCACTATCGTTGCCTTAGATGAAAACGATCAACCCCTGTCCTTGGGAAGTGGATTCTTCATAAATACAACCGGGCATATAGCAACCAACCACCATGTGCTTGAAGGCAGTGCCAAAGGGATAATAAAGACTTTTGAAGGGGAAAAGGGCGAAGTTTTTGAAATAATCAAAGACGATCCAAAATTGGATTTATTGGTTGTTGAGACTTCTCTTAGAAACACACTGCCTGTGCTTTTGGGAGACTCAGATGCGATTACGCTTGGTGAGAAAATAGTTGCTATTGGTAACCCCGCAGGATCAAAAGCGACTGTATCAGAAGGAACAATTATGGGTATAATAAGAAGAGAAGGTCTAGAACTCATTGAGATTACAGCCCCAATATCGCCAGGTAGCAGTGGCGGGCCTGTTTTCAACCTATTTGGTGAGGTAATTGGTGTGGCAACAGCCTTTCTTGATCTTAGGGAAAACCTTAACTTCGCTGTGCCAGTTAATTACTTAAAGACCCTGAAACTTACTCGGTTAGAACTTAGTTCCTTGCCAAGAATGACAATCAAACTCGCAGACATTGAAAGAGAAGGGGCTTTAGTGGAGGTTTTTGATATTCATTATGATTATGACCTTAGAAGCCAACATTTAACGGGTATAAAATTCGCTATGAGGAACCGCTGTAATTACCCAATTAGAAAAATTAAAGTGTTTTTTGTATACAAGAACTCTCTGGGAGAAGTTGTTAGTTACTCTGCTAAGAACTATGAAGGGCCTATTTTGCCTAAATTACCTTTACTATTTTCGAATCTCCATGCCATACATTATTTTAGAAAATGGGATAGTCACTATAGAGACTGGAGTGAAGGCACAGTTGAAATCCGTATTCTAGATTATGAAATTGATAGATCAATTAGAAGGTCTCCAGTTGATCTGATATTGAAGTGACACAATTTGCGATAACTACAATATGATCTGACAATAATGTTTTGACATTTAACCCCAAACCGAGGGTGCCATGAGCTTGAATACTTAAACCTCATTTCTCACTTATTTCAAGACCAGGCCCTCGGTCTTACATAGGAACCTCGGCCCGGACTGAAGGATTGTTTTAAGGTTTACGACCCACTGCCTTATGGGTGATTCGTTGTGCTGAAGAAGAAAACGATACGTTTTTTGGCCACAGCTGGACTCTGGCTCGCTGCCTCGATCTGGCCCTCTGGACAGGCAATGGCGGAGGGGTTTACGCCCGTCACTTTGGAGCAAAAGGAACTCCTCCAGGTAAAGGTTCACCAACTCAGTATAGATCCGAGAAGCAAACAACC
>JAZGAR010000184.1:0-5616 GCA_036475875.1 Thermoplasmata archaeon | reverse complement strand
TGCATAATAGCTGTAGGTCATTGACTGGCTTTTCTCCCCGATTTGATTGGTGGCGTTGACATAATAATATACCCATGTTGAGAATCCTGGGCCTGGGATGGTGCCGTCCGCTTTACTACCAGGAGAGATCACCTTTATATCATCTACGTAGAAATCATCAGCATTTGTACCGTCTCCATCAGTTCTAAATCTGAACCGGAAATTCGTATGATATGCATTTGCAGGAAGTGTTTCCTCAACATACACGAAATTAGAATGCCATTGACTATCACCATCTTGCTGCCATAGAGTTACCCAGCTACCAACATTATTGTAATATTGGAGATAAAGATAATCACCGGGATCCGGCCTCTCACCTCCTCCACCATTCACTCCTGCCATCTCATAAAAGAAACTTACGTTTACATCTGTGTAACCTGAAAGGTCTATCACCACAGAGGTAATGGTATCATCCGAACCATCCATATCTAGGGAATATGGGGGAGATGGCTCATTGCTGGCTTCAGATTTTATTATCGGGCTGCTCACCCAGCTCGCCCAATTGGCTGAATTAATTGTGGTGGTTGGGAAGGTTTCGTTAAAAAGTTCTTTAATCCCTCCTCCACTTAAAGCCATTGTTGTACTACTCCAAGTAACCCCATCATAGGAATAATATAACGTCGCGGACGTTATAACTTGATTGTCCGATATTTCAATTGAAACGTTTACAGGCTCGGATGCATTCGGGTAATCCGGATCTATATCAGGTATGCTAAAACTCGGTGTTGCGCTGGCCTCATTCGGCACAAAAACAAAAAAAGATGTGCTCACAAGCAATCCAACTAAAATCATCGTCAGCAGCCTTTTACATGGTCTCATGTTCATGCCCTCACCTCATGCTCCTTTGTTAGCATAATGGGTTTTCAAATCGTTTGTTGAATGGACTGTTGGACATCTAAACCCAATAGATATGAAGAACATGAATCTTTGAATATATAAATGTTTGCAGTTACATGTAATGATTCAGGCTCTGCCTGGCCTATACTATCATGAAATTATTTCTTAAATTTTCTATAGCTGTAAATCATGCCCTTTTGCCAAATGTTACACTCAATATCACCATTTTCGAAATCGCTGTGTCGGAAATTCTATATTCCTAACCTTCCTAACCTTCCTCATCTTCCCATTCCACCTGCTTTTCAAGGGGCTTGGCCTTCTTTTTTTCCCCTTCTTCCTTTTCCACCGGCTTTTCGAGAGGCTCAAATGTTGTTTCCTGCTCCCTCCATTCAACCTGCTCGTCATGTGGTTCAAACGATGTTTCCTCCTCCTTCCATTCAACCTGCTCGTCATGGGGTTCAAACATCGTTTCTTCCTGCTCCCTCCATTCAACCTGCTCGTCATGTGGTTCAAACATTGTTTCCCCCTCCTCCCCCCATTCAACCTGTTTTTCATGTGATTCAAACTCGGTTTCTTCTTCGGTCCATAGGACCTTTTCCTTCCTATTTTTCTTTTGTTTCAAGATAATGATAAAGAGAAGAACCAAAACAATGGCTATAATAACGGAGATCCCTGGAAGGATGTTCAAAGACTCCCCCTCTCCGTCCCACCTGTCCCTATCCAATGGATAAGCATCAACACCATCCCAATGCCCATCGCCGTCAGAATCTGGGTTTAGGGGATTTGTTTCTCCGGAATCGATGATCCCATTTTCATTTAAATCCTCTTCGATGTCCGGTAATCCGTCATTATCATCGTCGTCATCTGCCAAATCATCGATTCCGTCACCGTCTGTGTCGCTATTGTCCACTAATACATGGAGAATGGATTCTGTTGCCTTGTTCCCGAGAACATCTTCACCGCCATAGATAACGTTCATTGTTCTTGAAGGGACTGTAAAAGGCGACTCGTAATTGTTATTGATAATGCCTCCGTCAAGGCTGTAGTAAACAAGAGATTTGTTTACACCAGAATCTTCAAGTGTCAGCGTGATAGGTGTGGATGAGTTTATACGGACGAAATCGTCAAATGAACGTTTTGGCTGACCGATATGAATGCTGATTGTGGGGGGTGTATTATCGAGATAGATGCTTAGAACCCGCTCTGTTTCGTTGTGGCCGAGGAAATCTTCGCTACCCCAGGCGATAGTATGTAATCCATCCGTATATCCTGAAAAAGTGAAGCTGGAACCTTTAAAATAAATATTATCTATTCTATACCAAACATCGGAAACACCAGAGTAATTATCTGATGAGGTAAAAGTGAAGACAGTGGCTCCAGTAACTGCCCATTTTTCTTCTGTATCTGCACGATATTTGGGATTGCCAATTTCGAGGCTCGTTTCTGGAGGATTGTTGTCTAAAATCACGGTTAAAGAGTTACCAGTCTCATTATAGCCCAGGTTATCCTCGCTTCCCCAGGTGAAGGTATGCACCCCTTCATCATAGCCTGAAAGCGTGAAGAAAGTTCCTTCAAAACAATTTCCATCTATAGAATACCATGTATATTTTATTCCAGCATGTATATTGGCAGGGGCTAATGTAAAGTTCGTTTCATCGGTTACATACCAGTAATCTTCGGTTGAATTTCTATATTTCTTGCCTTCAATCTCCAATGTGGTGGGTAGAATCGTATTAAGATAGACTCTCATGATATTGGCCGTCTCATTATTCCCAAGATTATCCCTACTGCCCCATTTTATCACGTGCCATCCTTCTTCATAGCCAGACAAATTAAAAGGTGTCCAAACATAATAATCGTTATCTATGGCATACCAAGTATAGTTGATACCAGCACTGTAGATATCAGGATAGTCTACTTCTGAAAGTGTAAACTGAGTAGTGAATGTAACATTACATCCATCATTTGGCGTTGTGGGATATCTCGGTAATCCAATGGTTAAGTTTGTTTTTGGTGCGGAATCATCCAGCCAGACTGTGATAGAATTTCCGGTTTCATTTTGTGTTAGGTTATCGATGCTTCCCCATGTGATCATGTAAATTCCCTCCGAAAGTGATGCCAGGTTGAACTCGGTACCTTCATGGTAAGTGCCATTTATGGTATACCATGTGGTCACCACCTCGGTGTAGTTGTCTGAGGCGAATAATTTAAATGAAGTGGTTTTGATGACATACAAGTTACCATTGGAAGAATGTAGATATTGCGGTTCACCAATTTCCAATTCAGTAATCGGCGGGGCAGAATCAAGGTATATTTTAAGGGTAAGTTCGGTTTTATTGTTACCCACATTGTCTTGGGCGCCAATCGTTATATTATGAAGTCCATCATCATAGCCATCCAAGGTGAAGTTCACACCTTCAAAATAGTCCTCATCAATGAGGTACCAAGTGAAATTTATGCCAGAATAATTATCAGTCGAATTGAGGGTGAATGGGGTGGAGGTGGTTACGTTCCACGCATTAAAGGGATATTTGCGAGACTTTGGTTCGCCAATATTAAGGGAGATTATAGGGGGTCTTGGATCGAGGAAAATGGTGATCGAATTGCCTGTTTCGTTGTTGCCAAAATGGTCCTCCGCGCCCCAGGTAATATTATGCAGACCGTCAGAGTAGGTTTTTAAGTCAAAGCTTGAGCCCTTGAAAAATGCACCGTCAATGGTGTACCATGTGAAATCCACAAGACTCTTCTCCTCCAGAATCGATATATTAAAAGTCGTGGCTGTTGTCACATTCCAATGATCATTTGAAGCATTATAACGGTATTTTGGCAATCCTATACCTATGTCGGTTATAGGGGGGGATAGATCCACATAAGCAGCAATGGTTTTGATATTCTCCGCATTGCTCAAATTGTCCATACTATAGTATTGAATCGAATAATTGCCCTCACCCCATGAAAGTGTAAACAAATTACCATTGATCCATCCTCCTACAGGGTTTCCCTCAAATAATATCCTATACTGGGTAAAATTTACCCCACTGCTATTATCATCTGCACTAATTGTGAATTGACTCAAGGGAACGACGAACCATGTGGACCCGTTAAAATAATTTGGCAATCCTACAGCAATTGAGGAAATTGGAGGATCGTTATCTGTGCTTACGCCAACCGATTCAACATTGGAATATATTGTCCCGTTGAAACCCCTAACATATGTCGTATGATCGCCATCAGGATACAGGCTGGAATTCCAATCATAAGTCCAATCTGTGGTTCCTGTTGCATTTTCCCAAAAACCATTATCGATTTTTACCTCAACCCGGGTTATGTCAGGAGATGATGTGCCTGTTACCGTGATGATGCCATTTAACAGTTTTCCGGGGGAAGGATAGGTGATGTTCACTCTAAGCCCTTCAACAGCATTCGAAGCCACCAAAGCGAATGCCTGATTTGGAAAGGGTATGTTTTTACCAATCACTTCCAGAGTCCAAGTCCCAGAAATGGGATTCTCTATAAACACATTTTCAACGTTGTTCACATTATCTGCACTCCCGCCGGAAGAAGACCATTTAGAGGTTCCAAGGCCCAAGTTCCCCCAATAGACAGTACCATCAGGAGCTGTAACCTTCAAGTCAAGGTTATTGACTAACGCGGGATTCGCACCTGGCGATGCAGGAACATCCGTCCATACCAAGGATATCTTTAATGGCACACTTCCCGTCGGTGCAATTAAATAGTTTGTGCTTTGACTTGATCCGAGAGACGTGGATTCATCAACGATGAAGTGGTTTTCTCCTATGAAATATACGGCCCCAACATCTACCCCACCCCAACCCTGCTGATACCTGTTGGCCTCAGAGAAATCATACTGAAACGCATCCGCGATCAATATCGCTTTAACGGTGGAAGCGTGTGGCAATTCACCTGAAGGGTTGTTGCCAAAGTGATTCTCTTTATACATCTGATATACCAACCCAACCGCACCGGCAACAACAGGTGTGGCAGCGCTGGTTCCTCCGAAATTAGTGTAATTGCCCGCTGCGTAACCGTTCACACCGTCACCATCAACGCTATCTGTGGTGTAGACTTCGTCAAAAGGTCCTGTTAGGTCGGGTTTGACCCTCCCATCGGATGCTGGACCCTGACTAGGCGTGGAGTTAGGTCCGTTATCTGTCCAATTATCATCGATTCTAAACGGGTTGTTATAATGATACAGCGCTCCCACACCAATGACATTCTTTGCTACCGAGTCCTCGCTGGACGTTTTGGGGGCAACACCGTTACCGCTGTTTCCAACGGAATAGAGCATGACAATATCAAAATCCGCAACAGCCCAATCGTTTTCCCTGGAGAACGAGGTGTAGTTGCTTGTCAAATTCCCCTGAGACCAACTGTTGCTTTGAAAAACACCGCCCCAGATATTTTTAAGATCGTTTATGGAGCCATAACGTGATATCCCCCAATCACAGAAAACACCTTCTCCTCCCGGAAGCATCCCCTTGGCAACAGGGTCGTTCTCTCCAGAAGAAAACACCACTCCGAATGCGCATGTACCGTGTGCTGCGTCAGGTGGGCTGCCAACGGTCCCAATGAGCCTACCGTCGAAATCCGGGTGGTTCTGATCTATGCCGTCATCCTTTACCTCACCCACTATACCAGAGCCATTAAATCCCTTTATTTCGACTATATTCGCCCCTGTGAATTCCCTTATATTAATCATCATCGCTTTCGGAGGCGAGT
>JAZGAR010000183.1:0-11357 GCA_036475875.1 Thermoplasmata archaeon | reverse complement strand
AAAATACCGCCTTCTCCATATACAATGTATGCCCCTGTATTGGATGTCATCACGGCATCGTCGCGAACACCATCACCGTCGAAATCTGCGGCTGCAACATACCGTCCCAAATAGTCAGTATTAGCCCTAGAAGTTTCATCTGTGAGATTTATAATGGCATCAGGTGTGTAATCGTTGCCTGTTACATTACCGTAAAAAATATAGGCCGAACCCCACCAGGTTAGGGTTGTGCCCCCCCAATAAGGGGCGCCAGTTATGATGTCATTCTCGAAGCCGTTATCATCAAAATCGCCCACAGCCACAGAATAACCAAGACTCTCTTCTACATCGCCACCATCCTCGTAATAATCATTTTCCAAAACTGTGGGATCGATTCTGACCGGGTAAGTGGCAGATGAAAGCCAGTCAAAGGAGCAGCGTAAACCTAGTGAGGCTTCGTTTTCAGTTGGTCCATACTCGATTAAATATTCGCATTCTATCTCTTTGCCCTCTGCATCGATAGCAATTGGCTTTCTCAGTGTGTAAACTAGGACCTGATCAACATAATTTCGGAATTCGATATCGCTGGCGGTAACAAAACCATCATTCTGCTCCTCACCATCCACATACATGCTCAATTCTGAAGAATAACTCACAGGCATGGTCAGCAAGAGATATGCTGCGCTATCAGAATCTATATCCCCAGGCGGCTTCTCGCCCAGCACTATGTCCTCCTTCAGAACATCCTCGCCAAATTCGTAGTGGACCGATATATCATAGTTACCAAATGAATAACCATAATTTGCGCTTGATTCATCGATTTCAAAACCCAAGTTCTGTGGGTCATCGAAAATAGAGAATACCCCACTTTCGGTCTCAATCTTCATTTCTAGAGGCATCGTCCAAGACAGATAATAGCCATCTTTCGTCTCGAACAGTACCTTTCCCGACATTTCTTCAAAGAACGCATCGTAACCGCCATGGTATTTCAC
Organism: Thermoplasmata archaeon; assembly: GCA_036475875.1. Lineage (GTDB taxonomy): Archaea > Thermoplasmatota > Thermoplasmata. The sequence goes on along the minus strand of JAZGAR010000183.1, from coordinate 10,386 downwards.
ATCATAACCCCTGCTTTTGCCATCGCCTATAAAGGCCCTTGTGGGTCCTTCTATCGCTCCTTCGCCATCTGAATAATCTTTCTCTCTCTCCTCCCAGTCAGTCGCCAAAAAGTATACATCGAAGCGGTCATCCATTGGATTAACACCCATATCTTCCCACTTCATTCCTATCTCCATCTGTACAGAATCCAAACCCACATCTACAGATCCGCGTTCTGTCCAGTTCCACTCCCAGGTATAGGCACCAGCCCATTCATAATAGGCTTTACTCAGAATCTTGTTGTCTCTTCCTCGCACCTCTATCATGTAATCAGCGCCAATCGGAAGGCCATTACTGTAGCCGGTACCAGAAATTGTATCGATGAATATGTAAACAAAGTCCTCTCCAGTCTTAGGCGGAACAGATGGAGTGGGTCCCCCACCACCACCACCGGGCTCTCCTCCAGGTAATGGCTCAGTCTTTGTTTCACTGTTCCAATAAGGCACCTTTACGCCACCAGCGATTTCTCCATTTACCTTTAGATAGAACGCTGTGCCCTCTTCAGTGGTAGAAACACCGTACTTCAATATATCCAAATCCGCACGGCTCACATCCTTACTGGTATCGTTCATTACAGTTTTACCCTCCCAATCCGCAAAGGCTCCATCTATGGTCACGTTTTCAGGTACGTTAAGCAAATAACTGTTATCATGTCGCCCCTCTTCTGGTTTCATACGCTTCAGAGACACTGTGCCCAAATCAGTCATCACATCGCGATTGTTCATGATCCGAAAGCCAATGGTGTTCCCAGAAACGGCATTCCCGCCCACATCCACAACGATGTAGAGCGTGGTACTTTCCCCCTCGGGGAACAGTTGGTTAGGCCGAAATATTGCATGACCGTTGCTCATGGTGCCAGTGGCGATGGACTCGCCTGTCTCATCCTCAAGCCTTATGGCCTTGACATCGCCACCGGCTCCAACACCGGTTCTGGTAACACTCAGCTCATCCAGTGAAATATCCGCGTTCAACGCCTTCAACTCCACTTTTAGCAGCCTTTTACCATTACCAGTTATGACATCTCCACCTATGCCCTGCTGTATTATGGATAGAACGCCTTTTTCATTACTTATAATGGTATCTGAAAAATCCTCGAATCCGTTCCAACTCTGCATATGGAAAAGAACATCCACAGCGTCATGATTTTTGATGAATAATGCGTTATGAGATACTTGCGCCTCAAGCTCAGATTCGCTGACTGCAGAAGCTACAGAACCTACTTGCACCCACAGATTCCAATCTTGCTCTTTGGCAGTGTAACTGTAAAGGCTGTTGCTCAACATCTCCCTATTCCAGCCATAGATTTTCAACATGTAGTCAGCACCGATGTAGTTGATGTAATAGCCTGTATCCGGATTTCTATCCGTGTCTATGAAAATGTGCACCGTGTCAACGTGTTTCTCACCGTCAGGTACATCGGGTTCACCAGCTAACATATCGCCTTCAACCCGTAAATAGAACGAAAGCTCCAACTGTCTATCATCCACTCGGTAATCCACCATGTCGATGTTAGGGGGGAAAGGCGTACCAATAGCCTCAGAAGTATGTGTCACAACTTGGCTCCAATCTCCAAAACTGCCGTCAATAAGGATGTTGTTCGGTATTACGACAACCCTCATGAGGAACGGGGATAGGACCATGAGGATAAGAAATGTGATAGTTGCAACTACCCTAACCGTCCCTCTCTTTCTGTCCATAATCTTTTGATGCGGGGCTAAGCCATTCGTTATTCCATTGCCATTGGTAATTCCATTTGTTATTCCGCTCCTCAACGCTCTCAGGCCATTTGTAAGGCCGTTAGTTATTCCTTTCGTTAAGCCGTTGGTCAAGCCGTTAGTGAGCCCTCGCTTTCCTCTTCTTATTCCGTTTGTCAGGCCATTTGTTAGACCGTAAGCCATACCAGGCTCAATTACCTCCTCTCTGGGTGTTGTCTCCAAACCGACCTCTGGAACGCCAAATCCAATACCGCAATTAGGACATGATGGATCATCCATAAGAACGCTGGCACCGCAGGCAGGGCACTCATACACTTCGATCTCTTCCTCTATTTCAACCTCAGGTTCCTCAAAAATTTCAGGTTCAGTTACCTCAGGAATCTCCATAAACTGCACATCGCAACCCGGGCAGGTGGTTGCCTCTGCCTCTACATAAGTACCGCATTTTGGACATTGAAAAAGTTCTTGCTCTTGAGCCTCCTCTTCAAGTTCTAATCCCTCAATCACAAATTTATCCAGTTCCTCCTCTAACTCCCCTAAGACTCTCTCAGGTGGTAATGGGGGAATCTCTTGAACAGCCACCTCCTCAGCCTTAGCCAGTAACTCATCCGGTATTTCCTCCAATTCATCGAATCTCGTACCACAACTTGGACACTGTAAGTCGTCCTCATCGAGAGTACCACCGCATTCTGGGCATTCAAACTCTATTTTCGCCAGGTCTCCATCCTCAGAAGATGTTTCCTCCTCTTCCTCTAAAATTTTCAGAAGTTCCTTTTCTAAGTCCTCCAAAGGTGGTGGTTCCCTTTCCGCCGCCGCCACCTTGGCCGAAATCTCTTCAGATCTCTTGAGGCATTCTTCAGCCTCCTTATCTCTACCTAAGGCTTTCAATGCCCCGGCTTTAGCTTTCCATGCTTCAATGTGGTCAGGGTTTATCTCCATGACTTTATCAAACGCCAAAAGTGCATCCTCATTTCTCTCATAATCTAGCAATGTGGAGCCTAGGGAATACCACGAACCAAGGTTATCTGGGTTGTCTCTAACGAGTTCTATCTTTTCTTTGATGACTTGTTCCACTTCAGTTGGCAGCCTTTGAGGTGGTTTTGATGGTGGTGGCGGGATGGGTTTAGATATCCTGTCCTTGCCTGGCAGCCCTGGTATTTCCTTCCTCCCGCCTATTATCATCTGATTCTTTTCAATTCTAAAATCCCGATATTTAGGGTCAAACTGTACACCACTCATAGAGAGTATCCCGATTTTTCTGGAGAGTTTATCTGCCTCTCTATGGATTTTTAGGTCTATCAAGCCATCAAAGATGCCCTTCAAAGCTGAGATTTTTTTTGCCTCTTCTGCATCAATCTCGATGGAGAATATGGAAGTGATATCGTTATTTCTAAGTCTGGCAACCATACCCTGGACGAAATTATAGACTCTTTTGTATTCGAAAAAATTTAGCGCCTGGGAAAGCACATCAAGTACCGCTCTTTTGATGGGTGCTTCTGTAAGTGCCTTCATGCCCCTGTTTATGGCAATCCCTATGTTCGTTAGATCCTTTGAGGCGCAGATAACTCCCCCTCTCTCTTCAACATCACCGACTATCTCTCCGCTTTTGAAGGAGTACCAGTCCACGATTTTCAGGTAACCTTTTTTCTCGTACTCTCTTGCATCTATACCTATAGCCTTAAAATTTTCCCTGAATTTTTGAGGAGAGATTCTGGACAATACCACGAGCACTGGCTCAAAGTTTTCAAGACCCTTTTTTATGAACTGATAGATGAAAATGCTGTTCTCCAAAGGGATAGGGCTCTGAAGCAATACAGAATGCCCGGCAGGAATTCCCCCGCTGAGCAGCAAATCAAATCCCGTAATACCACTTTTTACTCTATCCGACAACTTAGAACACCTCAGCTTCAGCCTCGATAACTATGCCGTTGGGTGTTATTAAAAGGGGATGCACTCTGGTATTATGTCTCGTGAATCTCATCTTTCTGATGGTTATGGAGCGCATTAATTCCCCGCTCACCCTCTCGAGGCCTAGATTAATGAAGGAATCTACTATGAACTGCTCAACACCATATCTAGTCTTATCACCAGCTTCGTTAAGTGACTCTGTTATCAAAAGCGAGGTTATCTCCATATTCTGAAGAAACGAGACGAAAGCGAACAGCTCCTGTCTCAACACCTCGTTTTCCCTGTAATAAAGGCCTGCAGCAGTTATCGAATCAAGAGCCAGTCTTTTGGCATTTGTTGACTTCAAGAACTTCTCTAGAAAATTTTGAAGTTTTCCAAAACCTATAAGACCTCTTTTGCTGTCCCCCTCCGAACGAAGTTTTGTCCGTATTTTACCGACATCCACCAGAATCAGTTTTCCCTTTTTTTCGTACTTATTAAAATCCATACCAAAGCATTTCATGGCTCTATGTAGATTCTCCTTGCGTTCTTCTAAGGTGAGGTAGATGCCTGTTTCACCGTAATCTTTTGCGCCAAAATAGATGAAATGCATCCCAAACAGACTCTTTGCGCTTCCAGTGGGCCCAGAAACCAGATTTACCGTATATTCAGGAAATCCGCCTTCTACCAATTCGTCTAAGCCAGGTATACCAGTATGTACTCTTTTCCCAATAAACGAGTTATTTTCTTTCAATTGATCCCTCCTATGTCTTCAGAAGATGCTTTAATTCCGTAATTTTCTCTTTGGCAAGCTCGTTTTCCAGAGCAATACTCACTATGTCATCTACTATATCCTTACCCAAGAGATCTATCAAAGCCCTGACGAGATTTTGTATGGACTTTAGAGGAGCATTTTCATCAAAATCATTCAGGCTGAGGCCTGTCATTGAGCCAACAACTTCCGAGCCAGCGCTTTCACTCGCCATGTTATATACAGCGATGTATATCGTTGCTGCATTTTTTTTATCCATTTTGATGGCCGTGACAATATCCTTTTCTCGATCGACCCCAGCCACCCCACCATATTCCCTCAATTTCTCCTTCCCCCCCTTATCGTAACAGAACTGCCCCCGACCCATTTTGGAGACCGCACCTTCCAAAGCCAGCCTGTTAAGAACCGTGACAGTGGTCTGTAGATTGAACCCCAGACCCTCCGCAACTTCCTTAGGACTGACTACCTCGTTAGGACGGTTTAAAAGATATTCCAATATCAGCTCTGTTTTAGTGGGCTTTTTGCCTCTAATGACATCATAATGTCTCATACTCCCTCTCCATCGTCATTAATTCAGATTGTTATATGTTATATGGCTCCCTAAATATATATCTTTCGGAAATTCCTGGTTAAAGTTCAATCGAATTGAACTTTTGGCCAACCTACTAACAAATCAGCTCTCCAGAGAGGAACGATTTGGTCAGTGGATGCTGTGGATCTGAGAAGAATTCCTTTTTTTCTGCGCTCTCAACGATCTTACCATCAAAAATAAACATCACATCATCGGCCATTCTTTTGGCCTGAAATAAATTATGTGTTGCCAATACGATTGTAGCATTTGTTTCTTGATGATATTTAATAACTGCCTCTTCCAACAGTTTTACATTTGCAGGGTCTAAGTTTGCTGTGAATTCATCCAATAATAAAAGCTCTGGTTCAAAAACGATGGCCCGGGCAAAAGAAACGCGCTGAGCCTCTCCTGCAGATAAGGTAGGGGCGAATTGTGATCTCAAGCCTTCTAAACCGACCAATTTCAAGGCCTTAAAAACCTCCTCATCTATTTTATCTGGATGCAGAAATCGAATTTTAAGTGCGTAGGCCACATTTGCTTCCACTGTTCGCTGAAACAGGCTAGGATTCTGGAGGACCATGGCCATTTTTGTTCTCAAATCGTAAAGATCCCCATTTGATAATTCATAGATATCCTTTCCGTTTATTTTCAGAAAACCGGTTGAAGGTAGATCTAACATGTTGATTATCCTAAGCAGCGTTGTTTTACCCGAACCGGAAGGGCCAATAACCGAGATAATCTTGCCGCATTCAACCTTTAAAGTTATATCCTTGAGGGGATATTTATCGTCGAATTTTTTTGAAATGTTCAGCAATTCAAAGTGCAATTATTAACCCCCATTCCTGAGTCTTAATATGAATTTTCCTGGTTTTCTGCCTGCAAATCTACTTTGCATTATCGTTAAAATTATCGAGGTGACCAATGCAAGAATAATGAGAACCATTCCCAACAACAAAGCAAAATAAAAGTTCCCTTTTTGGGTTTCCAGCACTATCGCGGTTGTAAGAACTTCTGTATGCCACTTTATACTCCCCCCAACGATGATCACGGCACCCACCTCGGAAATTGCCCTCCCAAAGCCTATCATGATAGCAGTGAAAATACCGATCCTCGATTCGATAAGTAGAGTTTTCAAAAGACTAAGATGTCTGGCGCCAAGGGTCCTAGCGGTGTCGATTGTCCCTCTAGGTATCGAACCGATAGCCGATGCAGTTAGACCGATGATCAAAGGGGTGATTAACAGTACTTGGGCAAATACCATGGCTGTCGGCGTAAATAAGATGCCAAGACTTCCCAATGGACCAGCCCTTGAGAGGAGTAAAAAAACCACAAGCCCAGCAATCACGGGTGGAAGTCCATACAAGGTGTGGGTAAAGACCTTGATAAGCAGTGAAAACTTGGTTTTTTTCATACCCAAATAAGTGCCCATTGGTATTCCAATTAGGCTTGAAATGGTGGTGCTGCATCCGGCCACATACAAGGTCAGCAATGTGATTCTAACGAATCTTTCAGATTCTATTGGATCAAGATCAAATACCAATTCAATTACCTCCAACCATCATTATTTGCCTTACGAGGTATCTTAGGCATTGGGCACGAATAATCTATGTCCGTTCTTTTCGAAGTTCGCTATCTTATCCTGTATTTCCTGGGAAGTAATCCAGTCCACGAATTTCATCGACAAGTCATGATTTACATGTGAGAATTTATCGGGATTAATTGGAATAACACTGTATTGATTCAGAAGGTTTGGATCCTCCCTAAGCACTATCTCCAAATCCAGATTTCCTTCATACGCCCAAAATGTACCTTCATCACTCAGAGTATAGGCTTCTAACGGAAATCCATTGGCTATCATTAAGGCATTCCCCATACCTGCACCCACAGAGTTGTACCATTGGTTCTCGGGAATATCTATCTCGGACTCATAGTCAAAACCCGCATCAGCCCAAAGTTTTCTCTCCATAAGGTGAGTGCCTGAGTCATCGCCACGAGAGACGAATCTTGATTTGGTATCGAAGATCATTTTCATAGCCTCAGATGAATTAGGGGCATTTTTAATATCTGCTGGATCCGAGTGTGGACCCACGATTACAAAATAATTGTAACAAACAAAATATCTTCCAGTACCGTAACCTTCATCGACAAATTCCTGCTCTTGTGAAGGCGAGTGAACCATCAAGATGTCAACGTCCCCTCTCCTCCCCATTTCCAGGGCCTGTCCAGTCCCAACGGGTATGACCTTTACGATGATATCATACTTCTCCTCAAAGTCAGGTAGAATTTCATCGAGTAGGCCCGAGTTGGCAGTGGAGGTTGTGGTGGCGAGCAATAGGATTTTTTCAGAGGAAGGATTTCCTGTTTGGTAAAGCGCGTAGCTGAACATTGAAATTATGAATATTAAAATCACTAAATTGATGATTGTCCCACTATAATCCTTCTTTTTGATTTTTTCCGATGGGGTTTTCGGTTTGGTATCAGATATAGATTTTGAAGGTTCAGGTTCTGTTTGTTTTTGTTCCTCAGATTGATTCTCAGGCATTCGTGTTGGTGATATGAATATATCTATAAAATCATTATGCTTTAGAAAGCATATCCATTGGATAGTAACATACCAGGAATCCTCACTTCCCCTCAAAACTCTTAACCAGCTTCGCCCATTCCTCTGTATATTCCTTCCTCTCTATGTCCTGCAATTCCCCGATCAGGATCTTCTTGTTCTCTCCCTTCTGCCTATCCGATAAAATCTTCCACTTGCTGTTTAGGATGGTGTTGGCTTTGTACCAATCCCATGCTTCTTTTGCTATCCTTTGTTTGTTTCTTCTGCCATAACCAGTTGGGCAAGGGACCAGGGTTTCAATGAATGCAAAACCCTTCTTTTTCAACCCTTTTTTAATGGATCCAACTGTTTCGTATGGATAGCCCATAGGCCATCGTGCAACATATGGCGCACCAGATACGATAGCCAATTCCGATAGATCAAAAGGCTCCTCAATATTCCTGTAAGGTGTAGTGGTTGTGTAATCCCCAAGTGGAGTTGTTGGAGAAACCTGCCCTCCAGTCATACCATAGTTCCAGTTGTTGATAACGATAACTGTCATGTCCACATTTCTTCGCGCTGCGTGAATAAAATGGTTCCCTCCGATTCCAGCCAAATCCCCATCACCTGTAAAAACGATCACATGCAAGTCAGGTCGTGCAATCTTCACTCCAGTAGCAAATGCGATGGCCCTGCCGTGGGTTGTGTGCAATCCATCGGCTATAATATAACCAGGCATTCTCGAGGAGCAGCCAATTCCGGAACTAAATACTACGTCATCGATGTCGATTTTACTTTCGTCTATTGCGCGAAGTGCGTAATTCAAAACATTTCCTATCCCGCATCCCTGACAGAATATAGAAGGGTACATTGTCTCCTCAAGGTACTTTTCCCTGATAACCTTGGCCTTATTAAACAAACTACTCACCTCTTTTTACAGCATCCACAATCTCCTTTGGAGAATGCATTTCACCACCGATCTTTGGGATGGACACAACATCGCATTCTCCACTTGAGAACTCGGAAATTGGATGAATTATCTGCCCGAGATTCATTTCAGGAACAAATATTGTATCCACCTTCTTTGCCAAGGCTTGTATTTCTTTTATTGGAAAAGGCCAAATAGTAATGAGCCTCAGATAGTCAGTCTTTATTCCATCCTTTCTTAGCATTTTAACGGCCCGCATTGTGCTTCTTGCGGAAATTCCATAACTGACCAAGCCAATCTTGGCGCCCTTCTGAGTCTTTTTCTCTACCATCACGATTTTATCCCTATCATCCGCAATCTTTTCTGATAGTCTTTTGACTAGGGCATGATGTATGTCTTTATCGTCGGTTGAAGGAAGACCGTTCTCCTTATGGGTTAACCCAGTTACATATGTGTGATAACCTGTTCCAAAATTCGCCATCTCGGGGATTTTATCTTTTCCTGCTTTAAAGGGTTTGTATTTCTCCTTATCAATGGAGGGTGTCTTCCTTTCAAACAATTTCAAATCCTTTCTCTTCGGAATCACAACCTCCTCCCGCATGTGCCCAACATCACCATCTGTTAAAATGATCACCGGGTTGCGATATTTTTCTGCAAGGTTGAATGCCGTTATCATCAAATCAAGACTTTCCTGGGGTGTGTTGGGACTTAGGGCGATGATCTCATGGTCTCCGTGGGTTCCCCAGCGGGCTTGCATTACATCACCTTGCGCGGCCTCTGTTGGCTGGCCTGTTGAAGGTCCAGAGCGCTGTACGTTCACGATCACACAGGGCGTCTCTGTCATGCACGCATATCCAATATTCTCCTGCATCAGGGAAAACCCGGGTCCAGATGTCGTGCTCATGGCCTTAGCTCCCGCCCAGGCGGCCCCTATCACTGCTCCTATGCTGGCGATCTCATCCTCCATCTGGATGCACGCACCTCCAATCTTTGGCATGATCCAAGCTAAAATTTCCGCTGTTTCAGTGGCAGGTGTAATGGGATATCCTGCAAAGAACCTGCAGCCTGCAAGCACGGCACCGTAGGCAACCGCGGTATCACCCTGAATGAACTGCTTCTCTTTGCCCAGGGCCTTTGTGACTTTGTTGTATTCGGAAGTAGATATTTCTTTTGTCTTCATGCTATCACCCCCTCCCTTTCTTGCCGAGATTGTAACCCTTTTCGAAGGCTTTCAAGTTGATTCTCTCGGTCCCCTTTGGTATGTTGTCTTTTATCGTATCAACCATTTTCTTCTTAGGAATGATATCAATAATTGGAGTGAGGTATCCAAGCATCACGATATTGGCCACGATCTTCTTTCCCAGGGAATCCGCTGTTTTGGTAAAGGGAACCAGTTTAGCACCTTTTATTGCCCCTTCAACCAAATCTGCATCCACAATTATTGTGGTACTTTTCTTTATATCATCATGATATTTATCGTAGCCAGGTTGGGATAGAGCAACAAGAATATCTGCTTCCACAACCCTCGGGTAATCGATCTTTCCATCAGAGATTACAACTTCAGAACGTGCTGCACCTCCCCTTGATTCAGGACCGTAGGATTGGGTCTGGACCGCTTTATAACCTGATTTGATCGCCGCCTCGCCTAAAATCCTTCCTGCAAGAACTATGCCCTGCCCTCCAAATCCCGCGATTCTTATCTCTTTTCTCATTTTCGTTTCACCTCCTTCAAACCCAATTTATACCCCTCTTCAAAGGCCTTGAGATTCAAGGTTTCCGTACCTTTCGGTACATTGTTCTTGATCGATTCCTTCACTGCCTTTTTTGAGATGATGTCCGTTATGGCAGTTACATATCCTATCATTACCATGTTGCCTATGATCTTCCTGCCGAATTTCTTGTGCGCGATGTCAGTGGCAGGTATGCCATAACTT
>JAZGAR010000182.1:0-7478 GCA_036475875.1 Thermoplasmata archaeon | reverse complement strand
GAGTTTCTAAAGAAGAAACCATCGTTCAAAGGTATTCTCTGGATATGGAATTCCGTTATGAGATATGACAGCGTTGAGGATGCTGTCTCAGCCTTCAATGCATTCGAGAGGGAGAGCGGTACTCTGTTTCTTTCGAGGGTCAGGTATGATACGATTGGGGACGATGCCCTGCTGGTTGAGAGGGCTGATGATAGAGCGAGGGAATTCGAGCTGTTGTTTAGAAAGCGGAACGTAGTGAGTGGAGTAGTCGTACTTGGGACTGAGGGTATAAGCCGAGATGAAGCGGTAAGGTACAGCAAGATCATTGATGGCCGGGCAACACTGCCTTCAGTTGCTCTTACAGCTAAAACAAGGACCCTGCCTCTGGAATACGGTGGGATCGGCGAGGAAGCAGGACGGGAGGGACACCTATACTTGAAGGTCAATGATTTCCAGATTATGAATTCCTTTAAAAACCCTTATGGTTCTACCTACGGGCCCAGGCCAGGGATGAAGTTCGTGGCCGTGGAGGTAACTGTGATAAGCAGTAGTAACGATTTGATAAGAGCGCATCCACAGTACATGGAGCTGGTGGACGCAGACGAGGATTCCTATGAGGTCAGCTCCTATTATGCTGATTATCCTAGATTCTTCGATTCATCGAATATAAATCCAGGCGAGAGAGGAAGCGGCTTCGTTCTCTTCGAGATACCTACGACGGCTGCGCCGGATCTGCTGATCTACGACGACGGGGTAGGGGCGGTAGGCATTAGGTTGGCAGGTTAGTTTGAAATGGTTGTGTAGAATGGGGGGTGGGTGTTGAATGAGGTTGTTGCTATGACGTTGACGATTTTTGGTTTAGAACCTTTACTCATAGTGAATCACCACATCTAGGCTGCGAATGCATTATTCACCACAGCTTCAAGCAGCTTCCCACTCAGTTCTTTCTGTGATTTGATCTGCGCCTCCAGCTCATCGCACAATTTCATCAATCGGTCCACCTTAGCCACGATGCGCTCTTGTTCAGCGAGAGGTGGGAGAGAGAATAAATGTTTTCTAAAATACCCTAATGCAACAAATGGTTGTGCTCCGCCAACCGATTTTTTTTGTATTAAATAAGCAAAATTTTTTAAAAAAAGATATAAATATTCTGGAAGAATTAGTTTTCTGTTATAATACTTAAATAATGCTACATTTTTAACACTAAATTCTCTTTCTGTATCTACTTTAACCATATTTCCGAGATTTCCGCCAATCATAGAGAATAAAATATCATCTTTTTCAACTAAAGACCTTTTTATTATCTTTTTGTGGTCTTCCAAAGATATTTTATTAGCTAATTCAAAGTTTATCTGTCCGTTTTCAAAACACCTGCTAGTGATTAATGGTATCCCATCTTCAACATATTTGGGTGAGTCATGTGTACCATCTCTTACATCAATAACCTCTTGAAATCTCACCCATTCCCATCCCTTTGGCAGCATATAAGGGACTTCATCAGGTTCAATTGGTGGCAAGGGCTTTGATTTTTTTATCTTTCCCTCATTTGGCAACTGTTCTTTCTCGGCCTTGATTTTCTCAATCAATACGGATGCCGGTTCATCATTCGGGTCTTGGGGGACGAGCTTCCCCTGAACTGCGAACTGCAGAAGTGCCTGACGGAGATCTTTAACGTTTTCGATTGTAGTATAAAGTTTATCGAAATTCTCGCGGATAAGCTGCCAGTGCCCTTCAAATTCAGCGGAATCCTTGGAATTCAAAAGAGCATTTAAAACGGATTCGTTCAAATCAAAATGAAAACACCAAGCCTTTTGTTGCTTCCCTTCAAGCTCGTCGCAGAGGGCCATGAGCTGGTCAATCTTGGCCACGATGCGCTTTTGCTCCTCATGGGGGGGAACTGGAAAAGGAAGGGATTCCCATTTACCTTTATTTAAAATTGAAAGTGTTGTACTACTCGAATTATCCCATGTAAGACAGTGAAAATAATTTGATCTCATAAAATAGTTAATAAGATAAGGGTCTAAACCAGAGAAAGGAGTTATCGCATTGATTTGCTGATTAAATGAGCAAGGACGGTCTATGACATTAACTTTGCCTAGGGTGCCAATACATACCATTAGAATACTCCCTTCAGAAGCTAATCTTCCATATGTATCGACACCTTTTTTTGAGAGACCCTCATTATTATACTCAACTCTATTTGAATAGATGTCTCCCGGTTTAATAAAGGGATAATCATTGCCGAAATTTGATTTTTCACTTTTTTTTGGAGTTGTTCCCGTTTGCGTGATTCCTAATTCTCCAACCCTTGACCAAACCCATTGTTCAGGTATTTCAAATGGTACCTTATCCTTTTCGAAATCAGGTGCAGACTTTGATTTTTTAATCTTTCCTTCTTTTATCAACCACTCTTTTTCTTTCTTGATTTTTTCAAGAAGAACGGAAGCCGGTTCATCTTTAGGGTCTTGGGGAACAAGTTTGCCTTGAACAGCGAGTTGAAGTACTACTTCACGCAGTTTTTCAATAGAATTCGAAGCATTTAGAAGTAAATCAAAATTGTAAAAAAGAATATTCATGGTCACGAACTTTTCCCACCCAATGAAGACATAAGCTCCTGCTTTAATGAATCACGTGTCTCAGCCAATTCAGAGAGAAGAGTGTTATATTTTTCAAGAAGCTCCACCGGGTCTCCAAAGCCCTCCTCAATCGTATGCGGGTTCTTTACATCAAGATTGTAATTGTTTGCTATAATGTCATCCACACTCACTTTCCAGGCGAATTCATTCTCAACTCGGTTATTCCACCACGCTTTCTCAGGATCAAATTCTTGGATGCGAATGGGCTTGGTCTTGGAGTAGGACTTATAACCCGGTGGGTAAGGGTGCTCATAATACCAAATTTCTTTTGTGGGCTTACCCTTTTCGAAAAAGAGGAGATTTGTCTTAATACCTGTATATGGCTTGAAGACGCCGTTTGGGAGCCTTACAATTGTGTGGAGGTTGCACTCACTCAAAAGCTTCTCCTTAATTCTCGTCTTCACACCTTCGCCAAAGAGTGTCCCGTCGGGCAATATAATAGCAGCTCGCCCTCCTTCTTTCAATAGATGCATTATGAGAACAAGGAAGAGGTCTGCTGTTTCCCTTGTTTGGAAATTAGTAGGAAAGTTTGATTCTATGCCGTCTTCTTCTACTCCACCGAAAGGGGGATTGGTAAGTACTACGTTAACTCTGTCTTTTGGCCCATAATCTTTGAGCGGGCGTCTTAGTGTGTTGTCGTGTCTAATCTGGGACGGAATGTCTATCTCGTGTAAGAACATGTTTGTAACGCATAGGATGTAGGGTAGCTGTTTTTTATCCACGCCACGAATAGATTTTCCAAGTATTTTTTCATCTTCAGATGTTTTCACGTATTTCTTGCGAATATTTTCAATAGTACAGACGAGAAATCCTCCAGTTCCACAAGCAGGATCAAGAATTTTCTCGCCGAGCTTTGGGTCAACCATATCGGTCATAAATTGTGTTACAGCACGGGGTGTATAGAATTCTCCAGCATGACCTGCACTCTGCAAATCTTTTAGTATTTTCTCGTATATCTCATTGAATATGTGCCGGTCTTCTTTCCGGTTAAAGTCTATGCCCTCGACTATCTTGTTGATGACCTGTCTTATCAGTGTGCCATTCTTCATGTAGTTATAAGCGTCTTGGAATACTTCACGTACTATAAAACCAGATTTATCGGACTCCTGATTTAATTTAAGTGTTTTAAGCGAGGGAAAGAGGTCGATGTCCACAAAGCTGAGAAGGGTATCTCCCGTGATCCCTTCTGGATCTCCAGCCCAAGTCCGCCAACGCAGTCTCTTAGGGATTGGGGACTCGTAGCCCTCTTCCAGTAGTTCCCTTTGCTTCTCGCGGTCGTCGTAGATCTTTAGAAAGAGCATCCATGCAAGCTGGCTGATTCGCTGGGCGTCACCGTCCACACCTGCGTCTTTCCGCATGATGTCCTGTATCGCCTTTACAGTCGTACTAATTGACATATGTCCCTCATTCTCCTATTATGCAATTCCATATAGCTGTGATTCCAGCCCGTTTATAGCATGAATATAGTTGTCTTTCCCACCGAAGCTTTCAACGATCTCCAATGGAGTACCAATCTGGTTAATTGGTGGTACTTTAAGGACTTCCATGCTCTCCAGCTCTAGCAGTCCTTCAGCTGAGTACTTGTCAAGGAGGGTATCAAGAACTGTTCTCGCTGTATCACCGTATTTGGAGAAGTAGTCGCTTCTGCGGACCTTCTTCGCCCTCTCACTCCGAGTAAGAGGCTCTTGATCGTATACGACATGACATATAAGATCGAAAGGATCAAAGTCCTTGCCGACCTCTTCCTTCAATGCCTCGAATATCACACCCTGTCTTTCAAGCTCATCCACTATGACTTTCTTCTTCTCTACATCCTTCCATTTTGAAAGAAAATCATCCAGTGAGGCATAATTCTTCAACACGTTCTTCCTTGTATAGTCTTTCAAGGACTCCGTTATCAATTTTCCACCAGGCCCATAATATTGCACCCTTTCGGCAACTATCTCAACTTCAACCTTGTCTACGTAGTACTTTTTCCTAGGCTCACGCACAAGTCCTGGTTCAGGCGCCTCTGGACCTTCACCAGGGGGTATAAGTGGCTCGTCGCTATCTGGCTCGTAAATCTGCACGGCTTCTCCGTCGAAGTCTGGATCGGAAAAGAGCTCAGTGGCCTTCTTAAAATCCAGTATCGTGAAGTAGTGTTTCCCATAGTCCTCTTGTATCCGGGTACCTCTACCGATTATCTGCTTGAAAGAAATCATACTCCGGATTGTCTGGTCCAGTACTATCAACTTGCATGTCTGGACATCAACACCCGTTGAAAGCAAGCGGGAGGTAGTCGCGATTACGGGGTACCGGCTTTCAGGGTCCGCGAAGTTATAAAGCTCCCTCTTACCCTCCTCGTCGTCACCCGTGATTCTCATAACATAGCGATAGTTCTCGGAGACCAGGTCGGAGTTTTTGTTTGAAAGGGCACTTCTCATCCTCTCCGCGTGTTCAATGTCCTCACAGAAGACAATTGTCTTGTTGAATCGATCTGTTCCCTTGAGGTATTCTGTGACTTTTTCCGCTACGAGCTCCGTTCGTTTTATAAGGACCAGTTCCCGGTCAAAATCCCTCTGGTTGTACTCACGGTCCTCTATTATACGGCCGTATTTATCGCGCTCATCCTTCGATGGACGCCAGCCCTCCAGGTCCTTGTCAATATCAATCTTTACGACCTTGAAGGGAGCCAAGAAACCATCCCGTATACCTTGCTTAAGGGAATAGGTGTAAACGGGCTCCCCGAAATAATGGATGTTGGACACATACTTCGTCTCCTTAGGCGTAGCTGTAAGGCCAATCTGCGTAGCCGATTCGAAGTACTCCAATATCTCCCTCCACATAGAATCCTCAGCCGCACTCCCCCTATGACACTCGTCCACGACGATGAGGTCGAAAAAGTCCCTGGAGAACTTCTTAAAGACCTTCTGATCTTCCTCCGGCCCAGTTATAGCCTGATAGATGCCCAAGTATATTTCATAGGATTTATCCGCCTTCCTACCCCTAATCTTTGTCATGGCACCGCCAAAAGGCTTGAAGTCATTGATTTTAGTCTGATCAACCAAGAAATTCCGGTCCGCTAAAAAGAGGATACGCTCCTTGATACCCGCCTTCCACAAACGCCAAATAATCTGAAAAGCCGTGTATGTTTTCCCTGTCCCCGTGGCCATTACAAGTAGAATCCGGTTCTGATCCTTGGCAATCCTCTCGATGACACGGTTTATGGCAACCTCTTGATAGTAACGGGGAGCCTTACCACTCGCGTCGATATGGTAATCTTGCGACACCATTTGCTCAGTCTTGGGTTCCTCGATTCCCTTCCAAGCGCAGTAATTCCTCCAAATCTCGTCTGGAGAAGGAAAAGAATCTAGGGGAATCTCATGCTCCACGGGACCACTACTCTTTGTAAAATCATGCTCAAGGAAGGCATCACCATTCGTACTATAGACAAAAGGCACCTCACCACCTAACATATCGGCATATTTTAATCCCTGCTGCATACCAGAGCCAACCGAGTGATTATTGTCCTTGGCTTCGATAATCGCAACCGGAATATGAGGCTTATAATAAAGAATATAATCCGCTCTCCTCTTTTCACCCCGCTTTGTCTTGCTACCCTGAACTAATACCTGGCCCTCCGTTAAAGTTACTTCCTCCCTAATCTGATAATGGAGGTCCCAACCACTGGACTTTAAAGAGGGAGTAATAAATATTCTACATATGTCTCTCTCAGTAAGCTGTGATTTATCTAGCACTGCCCCATCATCGTTCAGCCCACTCATTTACTCTGCCTCTTTTTAACTCCCCGGAGTTTCTCCATCTCTACCTGGGTATTGCTCATCGTCTCTTCGGCCTCTCTCATTAATCTTTTCTTTTTATTCTGGGCCTCTCTCATTATTCTGCTTATTTTTTTCTGTTTCTTGTAGGTCTTTATTTCTGGTACCGTTAATGCTATAAAGTTAGCAAAATGTAGTTCTAAGAGTTTCCTCGGCCCCAGTCATAATAATAAGCAGCACACTTTCGTATAAACACATTTCGGTTTTCGGTATTTTAAAATGAGATTATTTGAAGGTATTAATGAGTGATGGTCACTCCTCTCGTCCTCAACATCTCTACGATCTCATCATTGGTTTCTCTATCACTGAGCTCTGCAGTTCCTTTACGGTGTATCTTTTTTTCGCTACACCCACAATCTTCTCCAGGACCTTTACATCTTCAGCTTTTATAGCACGGGATCGATAACTTCTATTTCATCGATTTTTCAAGAATTGGGATCTTTAATACGCTATTAAATTTTTTAACCAAGAGAGAAAAAATAGGCCCAGATATTGGAATCAATCATGAGCATGGAAAGCGCCCCATATCCTCTTTAACGCCAAGGGATCGAGCTTTTCGGCCTGGTTCTTCTCGGTAATGCATCCTTCGAGGCTTTGGACGAAGACTTCCTTTGAAACTACAGGTCTGATGAGAACTCCTTTCCCGGCCTTTTCTAAGTTCACTTCTTTCCCAGGATAAAGCCCCATCTCTTCTCTAATGTAGCCCGGCAAGGTTACTCTGCCCCGCTCGTCAATCCTAGTTTTTCCCATTTTTATTCCCATACCCATATATAAACCTACCAACGTAAAAGTTTTTGAATAACGACTTTATTATCGGGAGGAACACATTGTGGTTTCGAATAACTTGTATGTAAGCTAGATCAGTCCCTTCTCCTCTTTAGAAGCCTTTTCTCGAAACATCCATCCAAGTTCATTCTACAACCGGCCTCGTCCCGTATAGAACTATCCCCTCTGTTATGACATCGAGACACAAACCCCTGTTTTTCTTGGCTTCTTCGCTCCACTGCGCCGGAGTTAAGTTCAAGACCGCTACTTCTCTCCCAAG
>JAZGAR010000181.1:0-3220 GCA_036475875.1 Thermoplasmata archaeon | reverse complement strand
TTAAATTTTCATAATCATGAGACGGTGGATGTTCTATTCTATAAGCAAAGCTGGGATAGATTTGAGGATTTCTCAGATACCGTTATAAGCAACGAGAAGGGGGTTCTCCTTGTTAACCAAAAGGGTGTAGGCGAGAGTTACATAAGCGGAAATGCAAATAGGCTGTTGAAGTTGGACATGAGCGCGGTTAATTCAGACATCATCATTGAAAAGATAGTGCTTATTCGGATTGGAAAAGGTAACGATGATGATGTAAGTGTTGTTAGGATAATGGAGGGCACAAGCACAATTGCCACAGGAACGATGAGCATGGGTTTTGTAGAACTACAAACCAGCATATCATTGCGCGATGGTGATAGCAAAACTTTCTATGTCGAGGTTGACATTAATACCGTTGCTCAGGAAAAGAACAGCATCGGGTTTAGAATAGCGGAACCTCATGATATTAACACAAACAAAGGTACGATTGCATTGAGAAGCACCTCGCCAGAACAAAACCACTACGATATTAGTTACATAACATCTGTTCCTCAAGAAATTAGTGTCGATGGGGCGTTTGCAGACTGGACGGGCAAGGATTTGATGAATGATAATGCAGGTGATGTTGATAACAAAAATTTGGACATAATCGATTACGGCATCTCCAATACCTCTGAGATGGTTTCGTTCTATTTAAGAGTCGATGGCAAAATCGGATGGGGACGGGCTGTGCCGTACTGGAATGATGCCAAGGCACCTCAGCCCGCGGAGCCAGGAGAACCTGGTGAACCAGGACCGGCACGCCCTACTCCAACACCACAACCAAGAACAGGAGAAGATTTGGCTTACATTTACATTGACAGCGATAATGTATCTGCCACAGGCTACTCCATAGGAGAGATTGGTGCAGAGCATCTTATTGAGATCAAGGGTAGGTACGGCGAGATAATCTCAAAGAAGCATCTGAGTTTTTTTGGCTTATCACCTCAGGAATGGAAGTGGTTTGAGGATGGCAGCATCGATGCGGAAACCGACACATCACGCTTGGAAACCCAAATCAGAAAGAGCGACTTGAACGTAACAGGGCACTTCCAGGTTTACTTTCAGACCACTGACTGGAGCGGGAGTATCATGGACTATTCAGATGAAAGTTCAAGTAGGGGTTTGGTTGGCGAATATCCTCTATCCTCGATGGTCAAGATTGTCGGCAAAGAAGGAACAAGGGGGACCGGCACAGTGGTAGGCGAGGTAAATCAAGCACCTCCGACCATTGGCTGGGGAGACTCGACAGAAACCGAGATGCTAAATTTTTCGATTGAAGGCTCGGGTGACAATATTACTATAGACAAAATCAATATTACACATGGTGGTAGTGGACAGTATGGTGATTGCACTGTCTATATATACAACGAATCCGAGAGCACAAATAAAGGAGTTCTTGATGGTGATGAGATTCTCTTAAATACAGGTGGAACAACATTAACTGGTGACGTTAACGAAATAGATATCAATAATATGGATATAGGCGCAGATTATAAAGCATACATACTAATAACCGTGGTTTTCGGCACAGATATAAATGATGTAGGTGATGATCATTATATAAATATCACAGCTAAGAAAGACTTTTGGCTGACCGATGCATCTGATAACATCGATGGTACAACTTTCCCACTAGCAGGTGGCCCAACAGAGATTATACCTGAGTTCAAGCTTATTGCCGTCCCGATTATAGGCACATTAGCAATCTTCTTCATATCCCGCAAAGCATCGAACCGAAAAGAGCGCAACAAGCAATGATACCAAAATTGGTGTGGCTAAATCCAACTTCGAGGTTCCCATTCCTCAAAGACCTTTGAAATTATCGAGAAGCTTAAGTATCCATACATGGATGGTAATAATGATGGTTAAGGGGAGAATATGAGGGAAAATGACAATTTCCCCGGTCTTTTGCCTAGTTCATTGGGAAGGATTAGGGAAGTTAAAAAAGCAGGAGTAAAAAGGAAAACCGCGTTAGCACCCATTTTAGTGATTCTGCAGTTTAAACTTACAGTAATATTAACCCCCTCATCACATGTAGCAGCTCAGAGTATAGAACAAAGGGTAGAACTGCAGCCAGATCTGTAATTATGTCGCCGAACATATTTGGCATGACAGCCACGTCATAACATTCGGTTTTCCGCAGTATCCATTGGGCGAACGCGTCTTCGTAGGCGTAATCCTTCTCGATTCCTGGATAACTCGAAGCCACTTCATCATAGACTTTCCTGAACAACAGGCAGCCTTGAAGGACATTGCTCTTGTCCACGCACGTAACCTTTTTTTTACCCTCTTTCGGAGTTCCCTTTCTCCTCTTGGCTGTCTGGAAGGCGAATCTTATTACCCTTTCCGCGCCCTTTCTAGTTATCACGCGGTTGTCCATCTCCACGTTCTCGGCGCGGCTCAATACGCCTCTAGCAGAGGTGTACAATCCCTCTGTATTCTCCCGGATGACCACGAAATCCACATTCTCAGGCTCCCACACCTGTTTAAATTTGTGAGATATCTTATGGCGCACGTTCGGATAGAGCTTTGTAGGTCGCACATTTGCATATAGATCCAAAACCAAACCTCAGCACGAAGAGCATACTTGAGCTCACATTCGGTTTTTCAAGGGGTCTCTTCTTGGTGGGGCCCACAGCGCCAAAGAGAGTACCGTCGCTTTCATCTTTGCATATTTGGAATGCGTTCTCAAGCCATTCTCTACCAGTCTTTTTATAATACTCCTTGTCGCAGTGGATATCGATTATCTCGAAGTCCAGTCCAAAAACTTCTGACACGCCTCCCAAACTTTTTTTCGCCTCTCCCATAACTTCCTGGTCGGTACCAGACCGAGACGTTGTTAGAGTTCAAATCTATAGCCTCCTTATAGCATTGGAGCGCCTCTTCGTTCCTACCGAGCATTTCGAGCATAGCGCCTTTACCCTCCAAAGCATAGTGATTGTCTGGGTATGTCTCAAGAATTTTATCAAAGCAGTCGAGCGCATCATCGTGACGACCAAGTTCATAGAATGCATTCGCCCTGGCGCATAAGTCATCTGCATCTTTCACGATCGCATCATTTGGAGCAAATGCTACGATAGATTCAAATGACTGCCTCGCCTCTTCTTTCCGGTTGAGCTTTTGCAAGGCATTTCCTCTATCATACCAACCTTTTATGAAATTTGGATTGATTTCGATGAATCTATCAAAGCACGGCAGG
>JAZGAR010000180.1:0-2594 GCA_036475875.1 Thermoplasmata archaeon | reverse complement strand
ATGAGGATGATGAGGTGGTTGTTTCAGATCCATCAGAAACACACTCATTTTCTTCTTCATCACATACCTCGCCTTCGTCGCATGGCATTTGCCCTGAGATGCAAATGCCACCTGGAGCTTGGAAGATTTTTGTACAAGATTCCACACCGTTGCAGAACTCACCGTCATCACAATCTGAATCCATATCGCAACAGCCTGCCATGACAACTAGTGATGACAAAAAAATGCAAGCAATTAAGGCAGATTTTAATTTCTTCATAGCTATCCCTCCCTTTCTTTTATAATGCTATTGTTGCAAAAAACACATATTTTATTTGAAATACTGTGTAGAAAGGCTTTCTTTGGCTATTTCTTACTACCTACAGATTGAGGTTTGTCTTCTCTATTTACGTCTCCACAAGCTGATTTCATGAAAATACAATAGATGATTTTTTGCTGTCAGTAAATGGGGTAAAGATAGTATTTTGATAGGGGAAAAGGCAGTATATTCACCTTCAAAATTTCTGATTTTTTCAGCATAGAATCTATATCTTGTGCATCACATGAGCAGTATAGGAGACCGGGTAGAGCAGGGGCCTTTCGACCCCCTTTCCCCCTAAGAACCGTGCGTGATAGTTTCCCATCACACGGCTCAAGCCCTTCGAAGGCCAACCTCTGCATTGAGGTGACCCAGTTGTTCTGTTACCTCAAAAGGAATGTAGTTTGATGGCTTAGCATATTTTCTATACCTTCGTTCAGCCAAATATCCTTGCCCGTCTCTACTATAAGGATTTGCTTTTCCTCTTACTTTTACATGACGTACGATTTTAATCGTACTCATATAAAGCAAATCGACGATTCTGGATTCACCCTTTTCTCGTTTCTGGGTTCCAAAGAAGACCCATTTACGTAGGCCGATGGTTCGAAAATATCGTTTCTTTATCCATCTTTTTCCCTTGTTTCTGTGTCTCCTCCTTACCCAGTTCCAGAGAATTGTGAAAATGCAGCTGTCTATGTGTCCAAAGGTTTCCTTGGAACAAACATGTCTGTGATAGTTCGCCCAGCCCCTGATTACCGGATTGAGCTCTTCTATCATTTGTGACGTTGACTGACCAAGGTATGATTTTGCAATCTGCTTGATCTTGGCTATAACAGATTTTACTGAGCTTTTTGATGGGGTAATAATAAACTTCTCCCCATATTTTCTCACCTGTTGACCAAGAAAATCAAATCCGTCCTCTATCCGTGTGATTTTTGTTTTCTCGCCGGAAAGGTTTAACCCTCTCTCTTTGAGAAAACTTTGTATGACAGGTCTGACTTTTTCCTGGAGAATCTCTTTTGATTCCCCCGTGACCACAAAGTCATCCGCATACCGTATCACATTGACCTTGGAACTTTTGGAAACGGCTGTTTTAACTGCCGCTTCCAGTCCATCCAGCGTCATATTGGCCAGCAAGGGGCTTACAATGGAACCCTGTGGAGTACCGGCCTTTGTGGGATAGAGCCTCCCTTTGTCCATATAACCGGCTTCTAGCCAGGAACGTAGAACCTTTTTATCCGTGAGGATATTATTGAGTATCCATTCCTGATCGATGCTATCAAAGCAGGCTTTGATATCCGCTTCAAGAATCCACCGGGGAGAGCACTGCTTTGCCAGACAAATAAAGCACTGCTCGATTGCATCTGCGCAGGACCGGTATTCTCTGAATCCATACGAATTGAGATCACCTGTTGTCTCTGCTACTGGTGCAAGGGCAAGTGCGTAAAGTGCCTGCATTGCTCTATCTCTCATGGTGGGAATTCCTAATGGTCGGAGTTTCCCGCTTCTCTTCTTTATGTAAACCCTTCTGAGTGGGAGGGGGTGATATCCTCTCCTTTTCAGATAGTCTACCGCTTGCATCTTCTTTTCCGGTGTGTTCCAGATAACGCCGTCTACACCCGGCGTTGCTTTTCCTTTGTTGGTAACAACCCGTTTTACTGCAAGAAGTTTTGCGTAAAACGAGTGAGTCAGAATCCACTGGAGAGATTTCGCCAGTCTATACCTTCCTTCTCGAACAGCCTTTGCGATACGCATCTGTAGCTTCTTCACTTTCCGCCCTACTGTTTCCCAATTAATGGAATCCCAGTTGAGCTTTCGGTGGGAGAACGCATGGATCTGCTTGGCAGTCCTCATTTGCTTTTCCTCCTCAAAAAGTTCTACAAACTTTCTCGCAACGAAGCACCCGACGGACGTCAGCACCCTTACGGGTCGGATAATCTAGCCCGGTATCCGAGCTTCAATCCGTATCTACCCCATTACAGGATAACCTCCGCTTCTTCCGCCCTCTCTCCCTATACCTCCATCAGCATGCCTTACGGTTAGCCTGCCTATGAGGCAAAGGCATAGGGTTACCACGTTCCACGCATTTGACAGCAGATGCCTTAGGCCCACTCTCTCTGCCGGTGGGATTTCTGCCCGTGTCGGAGATCGTAAAAAATATCCGACCTACCCACTTACCGTTTTGGTTCAAGCCTATCAGTTCCTTTGGCTTGTCAAGTATCACGACAGTTACAAGTGTTCACTTATGTTAGCCATAGCATCCTATCCTAGCGCCTCACCCGGATGGAACTTCCAG
>JAZGAR010000179.1:0-13001 GCA_036475875.1 Thermoplasmata archaeon | reverse complement strand
GTGGTGGATGTGGTGGTCATCATGCCTGATACCATCACATACAGCACAGCCGCCAATACCACGGTTATGGCCACCATCAGAATGACGGCGATAACCGGAGACACACCTTCTTCATTTCTCCATATCTTTTTCATGTTTTTGTCCTCCGTAGGTTTCCCTACTAATCTGTACAATACATTGAGGGGAATATAAACTTTTTCATTTAAAGCCCAAAAATGAAAATTACCTGGATGGAACAGAACTTTTGGCTTTTGGGTTGAACAGAGCGATCCTATATCGATCCGTACTGCACCCCCGGAAGGGTCTTTGTTTCCCTTACCCCAGGAATCCGTCGAATCTCATCGATCACGATATGGGTCAGTTCCTCAAGGCTCCCGCATTCCACTTTAACGGAGATGTCATAAACCCCAAAGAGAAGGTGAGCCTCTCTCACGCCTTTTATCTTGTGAATCTCGCTCTCGACGCCTCTTTCCTTACCCGTCTCTGTCTTTATCAAAATCAAACTCACCAACATGATATCGTAGGGTAATCGTGAGTCGGATATTAATATCTATCCCAATGTTGGATGATGATGTGGAAGCAATTGAATGCTCACTCTATACCCATGGCCTTGTCGGTCTTCTTTATGCTTCTCATATTATCGGTTTCGAGATTGCACATCGCCCTGATGGCGTCAACATTCTCGGGCACCACATCCGCCTCTTGATGGATCGCCTGATAATAGTAAAGAACATTATCCACGACATGCACCCCATCACGCCAAAGGGCAATTTCGAATAGATCCGAGCGCTTATTGCCCAAATCCCTGGCCAGCTCCATGATCTGGGCCGTTGACTTAATACCGTCTTTGGCACGGACGAACCTCACCCTAGGGGTTTTTTCCCATGTATCAATGACATCCTCTGTTGTTGTTTTATCTCTGAGCCTCACCACAACAGAATGCAGGTGCATTATGGTGGTGGGAACCTTCACAGCTGTGGTTTGAATATTGAGATTCGGCATTACGCTCTGCACGTCAGGCCCATGGTGGGAGGGCACCTTCAACACGGGTTCGATGGCATTTATAGGGCCGTTCTTCGAATCCCAAGGATCAGCAGCTCTTCTGATCATCACCGCGGTAACATTTTCTATTCCGAAAGGCTCTTCCAATGGAAAGAGGGTCCTGCAGAGCCCTGTGGTGTTGCAAGAAACGACCCGCACATAATCCGCACTTATGGCCCTCTCGTAGTTCGCGAGTGCATTGAACGACAAGCCAGTTAATTCGTGCCTCTCTCCCCCTTGGAATATAGCCTTTTTTCCAGCCTCCTCGTACATCGACTTGTAACCGCATTTCTTGGGCGTGCAGTCCACGACTATATCTGCCTCTTGAAGAAGATCCTTTAAAGTCCCTTGTACAGGGATGTTCTCCGCTTCGAAGTCCTTGACGAACTCCTTGTCTGCTGCGTAGAATAAAAAACCGTTCTTAATGGCCATCCTCGCCTCGAAAGTGGGCCTTCTCTTGGTTACGCCTATGATCTGCATATCATCCTGCAACGCAACCGCATCGGCAACCCTCTTCCCTATGGTGCCGTATCCATTTATCGCAACCTTCAGAGCCATGTAAATCCCCTCTCACCTACTTGAAGAATGTAATCCTTTAAATGCTTTTATGTCAAGCCTTCGCATGCATTTATCGAATCACAACCTTCCCACCCACAACATCCACATCCAACAGTGCTTTTAGCTCCATGTCCAGCTCTTCCTCCAACTCCTTCTTATTCCTGTGCTTGTTGAACACTATGATGATGTCAACTATCTCTGCACCGATGCTTCTCAGGGCCTGGACTATCGCCCGCATTGTTCCTCCAGTGCTGAGAACATCATCCACTATGAGCAACTTATCGCCTTTATAGATGCCGTTCACATACAAGCTTGATTTTGAATAGCCTGTCACCTGCTCCACAGAAACCTCGCCTAAAAGGCCGTATTTCTTTTTCCTAACCACCACATAGGGCTTCCCTATTCTCAGAGACAGCGCCACGATAAGAGGGATTCCCATCGCCTCCACCGCCACGATCTTGTCGCAGTCCATGTTTCCAACCTCGAGGATCTTGGATATGACCTCTTTCAGAAGTTCAGGTTCCATCTTCGGGATGCCATCTGTTATCGGATGTACAAAATAATCGTAATCCCCTTTTTTTACTATTGGGCAGTTTTCCAGGCTTTTTATCAACTTGTCTATCATTTATTTACCCCCTCAAGAACATGTGAAGTAGGGCAAACTTGCCATGGGCATAAGCCGTATTATATTTTGACCTTAAAGGTTCTTCGCATGTATTTAAAGGTCTCTTCAAACCCATCAAAAAACTCGGTATATCCCGTAAAAGTCAGAGAGAGATAGAAATTATTATATACCACTTATCATATTGTGGAATTTGCCTGTTTTAACAGTTTTAGAGGTGAAAATGGGGAGAAAAACAAAGAACCTCTTAAATCCAAATAAGTTGATGGTTAAAAAAGGTCATAATACAACCTGGAAAAGGATGTGAACTGATATGAACGAAGAACTGAAAACGGGAACTACAACCCTGGGAATAGTTTGTAAGGACGGTGTGGTCTTAGCCACGGAGCGAAGAGCCACTATGGGCACCCTGATAGCGCACAAGGTGACAAAAAAGTTGTTCAAAATCGACGAAAATCTGGGATTGACTGTTGCAGGTCTCGTGGGAGATGCACAAGTGCTGGCCAGATACCTCTCAGCCGAGGTGGAGTTGTACAAGTTGAAAAGAAGTACCAGCATGACCGTGAAAGCAGCCTCTACCCTGATGGCCAATATTTTGAGCGGTAGAAGGTACTTCCCATATTGGGTTGCCCTGATAATAGGAGGCATGGACAACAATGGCGGGCATGTCTATAGCCTTGATGCTGCGGGTGGTGCCATAGAGGACGAGTACGTCACAACCGGCTCTGGTTCCCCCTATGTGTATGGCGTTTTAGAGGACCACTTTAAAAAGGGGTTATCCGCCTCTGACGGAATTGATCTTTCTATCCGCGCTTTGAGTGCAGCTATGAGACGCGATTCTGCTTCGGGCGATGGTATAGATATTGCTGTCATCAATAAAAAGGAATTCAAACGGCTCTCGGAGGATGAGATTGCAGAACGAAAAAAGAAGATCGGAATCGAGTAGTACAAATCTCGGAGAGAATGGAACCTAGCCAAACTTGGCGTGAATTTTATGAGCGCAGAAACGGTGTTGAACGAGGTATCAAACGTAATTAATGAGATAGTGCCTGCGAACGTGGAGATAACAGAGATAGAATTCGAGGGCTCTGTCGTGGTAATCTACACCAAGAACCTCGATGAATTTGCCGACAACAGCGAGATAGTTCGAAAGCTGGCACAATCGCTCAGAAGGAGGGTAGATATTCGTCCAGACCCAAGTCTGCTTGCCGATTTAGAGACTGCGGAGAACTTCATAAGGGAGACGGTACCCAAAGAAGCAGAAATCTCCAACATATACTTTGAGCACGATACAGGTGAGGTTACAATAGAGGCTATAGCCCCTGGTATAGCCATAGGAAAACATGGCGCAATACTCAACGAGTTAAAGAAGAATATAGGCTGGGCTCCCAAGGTGGTAAGAAGCCCTCCTATACCATCAAAAACCGTGGGCGAAATTAGAGATTACCTGCGCTCGGTCCACGAGGAGAGAAAGGAGTTCCTAATAAGAGTTGGCCACAGGTTAAACAGGGCAGAAAACATTGGAGAAAGTTGGATCCGCACCACCGCGTTAGGCGGGTATCGTCAGGTAGGGAGAAGCGCAACGCTGATTTCTACGAGAGACAGCAAGATTCTTGTGGACTGCGGAGTGGACTTTTCTTCTGAAGAGTCAAGTAACCCTTTCCTGAGCGCCCCCGAGGTCCATCCTTTGGAAAATTTGGATGGGATCGTCATAACCCATGCCCATTTGGATCATTGTGGACTCGTGCCTGCGTTGTTCAAGTACGGCTACGATGGGCCTATCTACTGCACCCCCCCCACAAGGGATCTGATGACCCTGCTCCAGCTGGACTACATAAAGGTGGCATTTGGCGAGGCAAAGAAGAGTCCCTACGAATCTGCAAATATAAAAGAGGTCGTGAAACACTGCATTCCACTTCGGTTCGGAGAAACAACCGATATATCCCCGGATATAAGGCTGACTTTCCACAATGCGGGGCACATACTTGGCTCTGCAATAGCACATTTTCACATAGGCGATGGCATGTACAACATCGCTGTGACAGGTGACATAAAGTTCGAAAAGACTTGGCTCTTCAACCAGGCTGTCAATAAGTTTCCAAGATTGGAGACGCTCATCATGGAGTCCACATACGGGGGTCATAAAGACAATCAACCCACAAGAAAGGAGGCTGCTGAGCGGCTCAAGCAGGTTGTACAGAGGACATTGGAAAGAAAAGGAAAGGTTCTCGTCCCAGTGTTCGCTGTTGGTAGGTCGCAGGAGGTCATGTTAGTGCTTGAAACTTTAATGCGATATGGGGAGATACCAACCCTGCCAATCTACCTGGATGGCATGATCTGGGAAGCGACAGCGATCCATACCGCACATCCTGAGTATCTCAACAGCCAACTTCGGACCCAGATATTCCAGAAAGGTGAGAATCCCTTCTTAAGCGAGCTCTTCAATAGAGTGGATAGCCAAGAGATGAGGGAAACCATCGCAAACAACACCGAAGCATGCATAGTTTTAGCCACATCGGGCATGATGAACGGCGGGCCGGTGATGGAGTATTTCAAAACGTGGGCCTCCGACCCTAACAACACCATAATATTCGTAGGTTATCAGGCCGAAGGCACTCTGGGCAGAAGGATACAAAGGGGTTTGAGTCAGCTCGTGATGAACGATAAGGGACAGCAGATAACCGTTGATATCAAGCTGCATCTGGAGACCTGTGAAGGCTTCTCAGGGCATTCGGACAGGAAACAGCTCCTCAACTATATTGGTTCCATGGACCCGAAGCCTGAGCGCATCATCATCTGCCATGGCGAGGAATCCAAATGCATAGAGTTGGCCTCCACCCTTCATAAGAGGTACGGTATCGAGACCCGTGTTCCATATAATCTTGAGACGATAAGGGCGAGGTAGTTTTGCTCCCTTTCCTCAACTCTACTTCCTCAATAAACATTTTATAATTCTTGTCGGTTTTCGTCTGTTTTTACAGTCTTGTTAAGAGTGGTGGATCAGCACAAGACTTTTTCCCACTTACCTAATCCTACACCCCTGCAAATTCTTCCCAAGGAGCACGACCCTGCTGTCCTCCCTTTCCATTAGAATCTCGTAGCCCAGCAAAGAACCCAGCCTTTCACCAAATTCCTTTATTTTTTCATGTGAGGGCATGTTGTCCATGCTCATCCTTTGCCTAGAACCCCCCACAAAGACGAAGCCTTTGGGCTCGATGAACGTTGCTTCGGCCTTTTCATCCAACTTTGCATAATCTTCTTCATAACCGATATTCCAACCATCCACAAGGGTATGACGAATGACTCGTCTCGTGTCCAGGGAGGGAAGGATTTCAAGGGTCCTGTTCAGCAGTGCCCACGCGTTTGGAATCATGGGTGCGCAGAGTTTTTTCAGTATTTCTTCATTCGGCGCGGCAATGGTCACGTACAACTGTGATGGCAGTGGATCCAGTTTTTCAAGGATATGCGGTGTTGTGCCATTTGTTACGAGGAATGTGGTCATTCCCCTCTTATGGCATAGCTCAATAAATTCACCCAGATGTGGATATAGCGTTGGCTCACCTGTAAGGGATATCGCCACCTGATTCGGTTCCAAAGCCTCATTCCATAATTTCTCATCGCAGCGCTCATCACCTTTGAACCCTGAGATCAGCGGTTTTTGGGCCTTGATGCATTCCTCCAATATCATTTTTGGATCGTCAAATTCATGACCCGATATCTCGTCAGAAAAAACCCTGACACGCCAGCAGAAAAGGCAATTCTGGGTGCATTTGTCTATCGTGGGTGTCATCTGTAAGCATCGATGAGATTCGATACCATAGAATGTTTCTTTGTAGCATGGCCTTTCGTAAAGTAATTTCTGCCTCATCCAATGGCAGACCTTCACGCCGCTGTGATTGCCAATGATGCGATAATGCTGCCTTTCCAAAAGCCTTTTTTGTTCCTTATCCATTCTATGTCCCCTTTAAAACTACCTTACCGTAAAAACATATCTTGTGGGAATCCTTCTCTTCAATCCTGTCCAATATGGGCAGTGAGTGCATTCATGGCCTATGATCACCACACCGTCGAATATTGTCTTGTTCTTCACAAGCTTCAATTTGTGATTGCACACCGGGCATTTACTGAAGCCCTTCTTGGTATCGGACTCACGGCTGTGTATTTCCACCCGCACATGATCAGAGGATAGGGCAAGAACCCGTAATCGTCTTGGGCTCACATGATACTCCTTATCAGTTACCCGAAGTTCCCTCTCCACGAGCTCCTTCAATTTCGTTTGGGAGTTGACAACGCCGTAGTTGTTCATCACATTCTTTATTGCGCGGAGCACCTCCTCGTTAGATGGAATTTTATAAGTCATCGGATTGTAAATAGCGTTTGGTTATTTAGATTTTGTCGCAGATTCATGATAATGAGGCGGAATTCTGCATTTCTGACCTCAATCTCCGTAGGTAAATAATGGCCCAGGAGAAGGCCAGGACAGAGCCGATGAGGTTTCCCACCACCATACCCCACCATACCCCAGAGAGGCCCATGCCGAGATTGATGGCGAAGATGGCTGCCAATGGAGTTCCCAGAACAAGTGTTCGAACGATAGTAACGATCAGTGCATTGGTTCCCTTACCTGTGCCCTGGAACATGGCGGATGAGAACATCCCAAAAGCCACGCCGGGATAGAAGATCGCCACTATCCTGAAATAATTTGGTAGTTCTTGTTCTATTAAAGCCGTCCCTTCAGCCTGAGTAAAAACCATGGTTATCTGGTGGGCAAATATTACTGTAAATAAAGCCATAATTGACTCAATTACTAAACCTATTTTTACAGCATAAAAAAACGAGCTTTTAAGCTTCTCATAATCCCGCGCCCCATATGCAGCTCCACAAACAGAGACAATTGCTGTGGCGATTCCAAGTAGTGGTAAAATTGCCATCATTGAGACTCGCCATCCAACAGTATAAACTGCAATTCCACCTTTAACAGAAACATTGACTATAATGTAGTTCAAAACAACAGCCATGATGGCCATTGACAGCTGCATCACCATAGCAGGGAGACCAACAGCAAAAATGTCCTTGATGATTTCCCCCTTCCACTGAAAACTTCGGAACTTGAAGGCCACATAAGTATCCTTTTTTATGAACATCCAGTAAATAAGCACGATGGAGGTTACAATCATAGAAATTACCGTGGCCCAGGCAGCACCCACAACACCCAATTCTAAAGTATAGATGAATATGGGATCAAGCCCTATGTTCAATCCTGCACCCAGCATTATGGCGTACATGGACCTGTTTGCATCTCCCTCTGCCCTTAGAATCGAAGTGGCAATATACATAAAGAAAATTACCACACTACCTGCAAATATTATCCTTCCATAAGCGGTGGCCATGTCTTTTACTTCACCGGAGGCAAATGTGGAAAATATGTTCTCCGCAAAAATGAAGAATGGAATTGTAAACAGAACCGCCATAATAACCATGATTATCAAAGTATGAATTGCCACATTGTCTGCACCTTCCCTGTCCTTTGCACCGATTCTTCTGGATATGGCAGCGCCCCCACCCACACCCAAACCGGTTGCTATGGCCATGGCAATAAAAAAGAATGGATAGTAAAGACCTACAGCATCTAAAGCATTGATACCCAAACCAGAGACCCAAATCGCATCCACGAGATTATATATCGTCATGGCGGACATCGCGATTATCATGGGGATGGCCAGTTTGATTATAGCCTTCTTTGGCTCTCCCATAAGTATCTTGACTCCCTTTGTGGGGGAGTCTTCTGCTGGACGTTCGGGTTCTGAAGGCATTTGAGATTCTTCACTCATTTAGATATTCACCTCTAGGAATTAACGGTTGGATATTTCGACTGCAAAGCATTTTGGTACATCCTTTTCAACAACTCTATAATGAGGTCCTTTTCTTCTTCAGTGAAGTCTGATGATAGAATGGATGTCCAACTTGAGAGTACCCTTCTGATTACTGGCTTTACCTTCTTCCCTTTTTCAGTAAGAAATATCTTATAGGCCCTCCTATCCTCAGGATTCCGTTTTCTTTCGACATAACCCTCCTCAGCCAATCTTTTGATGTCCCTGCCAGCAGTAGCCTTATCAACGTTGAGTATTCTGGATATCTCCTCTTGGCTCAGGCCATCCTCATCATATAGAACGGTTAAGAATGGAAACTGTCCACTTCCGATGTTGTAAACCTGTAGCTCTTTACCTATATGGATCTGTCCCTGTCTGTAGATAAGTGAAATCCATCTTCCTATCGATTCCTTGGGTTTCATTTTTTATCACCTTCGGGATTTCGTCACAATTCTCAGTGATTGAATCTGAGAAGGTTGCATACGCAACTAATTATATATAAAGGTTGCGTACGCAACTATCTTCGTAAAGAAGGGTCTTTAGTGAATTTTTTCTGACCGTTCTTACCATTTGGTAAGAAATACTTTATAACCGATCTTGCCGTTCGGTCAGAAATGTTCAATGAAACCCTCAAATTTAAATCCATCCTCTTCTATTCACACTCGATTCCCATGGCTCGATTCCTACTTGGTGTTGCATGGCCCTATGCGAACGGCCCAATCCATCTTGGACATGTGGCAGGTTCACTTTTGCCACCCGACATCTTCGCAAGGTATCATCGCATGAAGGGAAACGAGGTGCTCATGATCTCGGGCAGTGACGAGCACGGCACACCTATCACAGTAACAGCAGAGAAAAAAGGTGTCAAGCCCGAGGAAATCGCACAGAAATACCATAAAATCAACAAAAAGGCCATTGAGGATCTTGGCATTTCATTCGACCTTTATTTCGAAACCTCCCATGAGAATCATAAAAAGGTGGTGCATGAATTCTTCCTCAAATTACTGGAAAAGGATCACATCTACAAGAAGGTCATGCTCTCCCCATTTTGCTCAAACTGTCAAAAGTTCTTGCCCGACAGGTATGTAGAAGGGGAATGCCCGCACTGCGGTTATTCCGGTGCCAGAGGAGATCAATGCGATGATTGCGGAAAAACTCTTGATCCTGAGGAGCTTATTCAGCCTGTGTGCAAGTTCTGTTCGGAGGCACCAAAGATGAAGGAGACAGAGCATTTCTTCTTCAAATTGAGCGCATTTCAAAAGGATTTAGAGAAGTATGTATCTGACAAGGAGCATTGGCGACCCAACACAAAGAACTTCACCAAGAATTGGCTGGAAAACGGGTTGAGAGATAGGGCAATTACACGAGATATTACCTGGGGTGTAAAGATACCTCTTGAGGGTTACGACGACAAGTGCATCTATGTCTGGTTCGAGGCCGTGATAGGCTATTTCTCCACCTCCAAGGAATGGGCCCGGATAAAGGGTGAAGAGGAAAAGTGGAAGGACTTCTGGATGGATAAAGAGTGTAAACATTACTATTTCCTGGGTAAAGACAACATTCCATTTCACACGATAATCTGGCCAGCAATTCTCATGGGTTACGGCGGATTGAATTTACCATATGATGTGCCTGCAAATGAATACCTTAAATGGGGTGGTGAGCAGTTTTCAAAGAGCAGGGGAATTTCAATTGCGATTCCCGATATTCTTCAGAAATTTGATCCAGACCAGATCAGGTATTACCTTTCCATAAACATGCCTGAGAACAGGGATGCCAACTTCACCATCGAAGATTTCGTTCGAAGAAATAATGAGGAACTCGTGTCCACCCTTGGCAATTTCATACACAGGGTCCTTTCCTTCACACACAAGAATTACGGCGAAGTACCTGAATTAAAGGACCTGTCACCCTTGGACAAGGAGGCGTTGGAAAAGATCGAGGATCAGGTTAATGAAGTTGCAAAGAAAATTGAGAATTGCCAGTTCAAGAAGGCCATGAAAAGTGTTATGGAATTGGCACACTTTGGCAATCGATATTTCGATGCCAGGGCACCTTGGGCGCTTGTTAAGGAGAACAGAGAGGAGTGCGGCACGGTATTGCATGTATGCTGCAGGATGGTCAAGGCACTGTGCATCTCAATGTCGCCTTTCCTACCGTTTACTGCGGATAAACTCTGGAATATACTTGGATATGAAGGTGCTGTGACCGCCCTGAAATGGGATGAGGCAACAAGCGAAATCGCGCCTGGACAGGGCCTTGAAAGGCCAATGCCCCTGTTCAAGAGATTGATTCTTGAGGAGGAGAAGGAAGTAGAAGAGGCAAAAACTCCTGAGAAAGAGGAGATATGTCTCGACGCTTTAGATCTGAGGGTTGGCCTGATAGAGAGCATAGAGGACCATCCGAACGCAAAGAAGCTTTTCATCATGAAGGTGAATTTTGGCGATGAAAAAAGGCAGCTCGTTGCTGGTCTAAAAACCTACTACAGCAAGGAGGAGATGCAGGACAGGAAGATCGTGGTCGTAATGAACCTCAAACCTGCCAAGTTGAGGGGAGTGGAATCAAGAGGTATGCTTCTTGCTGCAGAGGATGAAAAAGGCACTGTAAGCCTTCTCGCACCGCTTGCGGATGAGGACCTTGGCGTGAGAGTCATTGGAAGAGAAGCCGAGATAGGCGTGGTAAAGAAACAGATATCGTTTTCTGATTTCCAGAAGATCGATTTAAGGGTAGGCACTGTAACAGAGGACGAAAAGACGAACCTAGGCAAGGAAACGCGCAATGTCAGAGGCGGCATCAAGAGTGCCCTTGCAGGTACCCAGATAGCATTGCATCTCAATAAAAGCCGAAAGGAAGCCATACCACTTGTGACGGAGCACGGTGGTTTTATTACAGTGCACAGGCCGGTTCAGAACGGTGCTCATATACAATAGCGAATTATCCCAAAAATAGGCGGATATAATGTATAATGTTGACGCATTTGACATGGAACAGAAATTTCGACAAATGCTGCTAAACAAATAAAATAGTGGTCAGGATGAAAATCGACTTACACATCCATTCTTCTTATTCAAGCGATGGTTCTGTGACGCCAAAAGAAATTCTAAGGCATGCTAAGAAAATGAAACTTGACGGAATAGCCATCATGGATCATAATGAAATCAAAGGCTCGAAGAAACTTTGGGAAGATAACAAACACAGTAAGGATTTTACTGTAATCCCGGGTATGGAGGTCTCGTCAATCGAAGGGCATATCCTTGCATTAGGCGTTAATGAGGCTGTACCAAGAGGCCTAACCCCCAGAGAAACCATAGAGAAAATTACGGAATTGGGCGGGCTGGCCATAGCCTCGCATCCTTACAGGTTCTGGTCCGGACTGGGTGAAAAGAGCGTAAGAAGGTCGAAGTTTGAGGGTATAGAGGTCGTGAACAGCAGGTCCCTTAAAAAGGAGAACCTTAAAGCCAGGAAACTGGCCAGAGAACTTGGTTGCAAAGAGACCGGGGGCAGTGACTGCCACTCGCTTTCACATCTAGGGAATGCCTATACAAAATTTGAAAATCCTAGCCTCGAAACCGACGATATCCTCGAGGAGATAAGAAAAGGTAGAACGAAGGGAGAAGGAACATACAGAAGACGGAGTGAGACGCCAAGATATGCTGCTGGCTGCGTTTATCTATGGCTTAAAAGGGGTATGAAGAGGATATAAATCTGTCACTTATGCCTCGGTGGCCATCTTTTTTGCCTTTCTTGATTTTATCTTTTTTACAAGCATCATGACTATCCATATCACAAGCCTGAAAGGTAGGGATATTACAAATAACAAGCCAGAGATTATGAGTATCAAAATCTTCAGCACCTTGAATTTATCTTTGCCGTATTTTGAATAGATCCACAACTGGAATGGATAATAGATGGGTTTCAGTTCCCCTTCTGCAGCCTCAACCTCCTCTTCAGTATCACCTTCCTTCGCAACCTCAACAACCTCTTCCGCTTCAACGGCAGATGCCTCAGTCACCTCTTCACCTGCCCTAAGCTCCTCCAAGCGCCTCTTCTCAGCATCGGTCAGTTCATATTCTCTATAAGTTTCGGGGATCGTGAGGCTCTCGCCGAATTTCTCTTCAAACATCTGATGCAGTGAGGAGCTCTCCCTTCTCTCAGCCATCCTATCGATTTTCTTTTCAAGGTAAGGAATTGACTCGGTGCTTCTCCTGACCCAGGGCCCGACTTCGTACTCCTCGGGCTTTAGTTCTTCAACAACTTCTTCAGAAGGGGCGACATCCTCCAAAAACATGCCCTTCTTCCTCATCTTGGCCTCTTTCTTGGCGATCTTCTTCTCCATTTTGGCCTTCTTCTTGCCCTTCTTCTTGGCCTTTTTCTGCCCCTTGGCCATCTTCTTCAATTCCTTAATGGAGTACTGCATATCTTTGGTATCTTCAATGGCCATTTTAATCCCACGCTCAGGTTATTTGGTTTATTATATAAGTTATGTAATTTAAATAGGTTACTATATCCCTTTTTTCCATTTTTTTGCCCTTTATATCTCCAATTGTTTTAATACTTTTGCTTTATTTGGAACCCATTTCAATTAATACTATACCAGGAAAAGCGTTTAATTATAAAAAAGGTTTCGCAGAATTTTGGGTTGGAAAAGTTGAAAAATTGGGCCTGGCCGTGTTCCAGCCGTAAACTTTTTGGCATCTCACTGCGCTGACCGACCCCTCACAAAAAGTTTAACGGTCATCCAAAAACTCGGGGTCGGCCTGCTCGTTCACTGATAATGGGAAGTGGGCCTGGCCACACCGAGGATTAAGATAAGATTGTATTGTATGTATAACCGAGGTGCAAAGTAGATTCATATATTAAGGCTGTGTATAAGAGAGTGAAGACACAAAGTGTTTCGGCTTAAGACAAAA